>JBLNCO010000285.1:0-11910 GCA_050260715.1 Hyphomicrobiales bacterium
CCGTTCGGCCCTGACCACCGTCACGGGCGCCCGGCACGGGTGTCTTCGGCTCCGCAGAGGAGATGGAGAACTCGGCGAGGTCGCGGTCCTGGGCGCGCGCGATGATCCGCACCGGCCGGTCGGAACGGATGTAGTTCCATCCCCAGCTCATGAGCACGGCGATCCGGTTGCGGAACCCGATGATGTAGTACAGGTGGACCAGCAGCCAGGTCACCCAGCCGATGAACCCCGTGAGGTGGAACCGGCCGATCGCGGCCACGGCGGCGTTCTTGCCAATGGTGGCCATGCTGCCCTTGTCCCTGTAGCGGAACGGCTCGAGCGGCTCGCTGGCGGCCGCGTGGAGGATGTTCCGGGCCGCTCTCCGGCCCTGTTGCATCGCCGGCGCCGAAAGCATCGGCACCTCGCGGCCGTCCTGTTCGAACGAGGCGATATCGCCGATCGCGAACACGCGCTCCTGGCCGCGCACCCGAAGGAACTCGTCGACTTCGATGCGGCCGCTGCGGCTGCGGGGCACGTTGAGCCCTGCCGCGAGGTCGTTCGGGCGCACGCCTGCCGCCCACACGAGGGTGTGCGCGGGAATGACCGTCCCGTCGGAGAGCGTCGCCGCTTCGCCCGAAAGCCCGCTGACGCGCACGCCCGTCCTCACCTCCACGCCCTTGCGTTCGAGCTCGCGGTGCGCCTCGTGGCCGAGGTCGCGCGGGAATGGCGGCAACACCTCGTCGACGCCCTCCACGAGCAGGATGCGGATCGTCTCGTTGGCGAGCTCCGGGTACTCGTTGGGAAGCACCTGGCGCACCAGCTCCGATAGGGCGCCCGCGTATTCGACGCCGGTCGGGCCGCCGCCCACCACCAGGAACGTGAGCCATGGCGCTTTGTCCGTGACCGAAGGAAGCGATGCGATCTCCAGGCAGCGGAGGATGTGGTTGCGGAGCTCCATCGCCTCCGGGAGGTCCTTCAGGCCGAGCGCGCGCTCTTCGATGGCTTCGTTGCCGAAGTAGTTGGTGGTACTTCCGGCGGCGATGACCAGGTAGTCGTAGTCCAGTTCTGCGCCGTCGCTCATGCGCACCGCCCGGCGTTCCAGGTCGATCGATTCGACCTTCGCCTGCCGGAAGCGGATGTTGCGCTTCTTCCCGAAGATGCTGCGGACCGGCCGCGCGATGTCGCTCGGGTTCAGGAGCGAGCTCGCGACCTGGTAGAGGAGCGGCGTGAACAGGTGGTAGTTGTTCGCGTCGACGATCGTGACCCGGACGGGCCTGTTGGCGAGCTTCTTCGCGGCTTCCAGGCCGCCGAAACCCGCTCCGATGATGAGGACATGCGGCCGTTCCATACGTCCAGCCTAGCCCATGCCGGACGGGGCTGTTCGCAAGGCGCCGGCCGGCGGCTCCGTGCTCGGGGGATGGACCGGCCCTACAATCCGTTCGTGCCCAACCGCGACGGTACCCTGAAAGCCCGCGAGTTCGTGTTCTTCGTCGAAGACGTCGCGATGGCCGCGCTCCCGGAGCAGGTTTCGCGGCCCGAGCGCCGCGTGATGTGGACCATCCTCCAGCTCCACTTCGGCGACCCGAACGTGCACTTCGAGGTGCAGCCGCACATGGGCCGCCGCCTCATCGAGCTCGGGCTGCACTTCGAAGGACCGGCCGAAACGAACGACCAGTGGATGTCACACGTGGGCGGCCACGCCGAGCACATCCTCTGCGAGCTCGGGCCCACGTGGGAGCTGGAGGAGTGGACGGCCTCGTGGCGGCGCCTCCATCGCCCCTACGCCTTCGAACGCCTGACGGCTGCGCTCGGGCGCGAAGTGGGCGAAGAGCTGGCGAAAGCGATTGGCGTGCTGGGACCGATCATCGAGAGCGCCGGCATCGTCGCGCCGCCGCCCGCACCGCGTGCGCCCGCTCGCCGGGAGCGGCGCCGCTACGCACACCGCCAGTAACGAACTTTACGAAGCGGCCGAAAGCGTGGGGAGCCAGGACGAACTGAGCGGATAACGGAGCCGGCGGCTGGCGCCGCTCGGTGGGAGCGCCGTCCGCTGGTAGGCCGCGGCCGCCCGCGCACGGCGCATCGCCCGGATTTCGCCCGTCTCGTCGATCGCTGCGAGGAGCGCCGCGAGCGGCCGCCGCACCGCCGGGTCGAGCGTATCGAGCTCCCGCGCGAACCGCCGGAGGGCATCGCGCTCACGGTCGTGCGGGGGCTGTGGCGGTGGCGGAGGCGCCGCTTCGCAGGTTGCGCCTCGAGCGGGGAAAGCGATGATCTGGCTCACACCGTGTCTCCAGGCGGGGATGCGACTCCAAGCCTACCCTCGAAGACGACCCCCGGTACGAGCGGCGACAGAGAACCCCCCGGATTGGCCGCTACTCTCCACGCACTCGCAACCGCTGGTCCTCCCGCTGCTCAGCCGGGCGGGTTTATGGCATCGTCGTCCGGTTCGCCGCGCCCGATGCGGCCGGGCGCCGAACTGCGCCGGCCAGCCGCCGGCACCAGCTCGCCGGCCTTGCCCAGGCCGAACGGCGGCATGGTGTTGTAGACGGCCTCGTAGTTCCCGGCGCGAACCAGGTACGTCTCGTGCCAGATGCCAACATCGCCGTTCGACGCCACGGTCTTGTTGAACATCGTCCAGGCGGGGAAGTGCGTATGGTCCTTCGCCCGCGCGAAAGCATCGAGGTGATCGAAGGAGCGCCAGTACTGGAGCACCGCCGGCGCCAGCGGGTTCCCGAGCAGTTGCCGGTAACCGAGCAGCCCGAGCTCGGGATGCTGTTCGAGCTCGCGCAGCATCTTCGGCATGGCGGTGAACACGGGCCACCACTTCCATACCTTCCACGGCCTGTTCAGCCGCATGCCTATCAGGAAGACGACGAAATCGCCTTCGATTACGGGAGTCATGCGGGCGCGCGTAACCGTTGCCATGAGTTTGCCCTCGGGAATGCGAGATGGGGATCAGGCGCGGGGCTGCCTATCCCAGCGGAAGAACCGGAGCGCGAGCACGAAGCTGACCACCAGCCAGAGGGCCGTGATGCCCAGCGGCCACTGCCAGCCCCACGTGCTGCTGTATTCGACCTCGCCCATCCGGTCGGGGAGGAAGGCATACCGGAAGCCCTGGGCGATCCAGCGCAACGGGAACACCGAAGCGATCGCCTGGAGCCAGCCGGGCACGTCGGCGTAGCGGAAGAAGACACCGCTGATGAACTGCAACACCAGGAACGGCGGCTGCACGATCGCCGCGGCCGTGCGGGCATCGCGGATAATGCGCGTGTAGGCGATGCCACTGACCGCCCCCACGCCCGAGGCGAGCACCAGCAGCACGAGGAACACCGCCCACCGTTCGCCCGTTGCGGGCAGGCCGACATCGAAGGCGAGGCGGCCAACCGCGAGCATCAGGGCCGTCTGGATGGCGGTGACCAGCAGCGCCGAACCGATGCGCCCGATGAAGAACGCCGAGCGCGGCAGCGGCGTTCCCGCCAGGCGCTTGAGCAGACCGTCCTTCTGCTCGACCGAGAGCGACATCGCGAGGTTCACGAACGTCGTGCTCATGACGCCCATCGCGATGATCCCCGGCAGGAAGTACGTGGTGAAGTCGATACTGTGGGTCTCGTCGACGTCGATGTCGCCGCTGAAGACGGCGCCGAAGAGCAAGAGCAGCAGGACCGGCAGAGAGAACGTGAAGAACACCTGCTCCGGGCTGCGGAAGAAGATCTTCGTTTCGACGACCAGGCGGTTCCAGCTCAGGCGAAGGAGCGGCGGGAAGTGCGGGGCGGCGCTGCGGGAACGGGCTTCGATGGCCATCGTCACTCCTCCTCGTGGCCGGCCGTGCCGACCATCTGCAGGTAAACGTCCTCGAGCGAAGGACGCGTCACCGAAAGCCCGGGCAGTTCGGGCACTCCCAGCGCCTGCGCCCAATCGATCAGCGCGGTAAGCACGGCCGTCGGGGACTCGGTACGAATGGTGGCCCAGCCTTCGGCGCACGCGACATCGCAGCCAACGGCCGGGAGCTGCGCCCCGGCGAGCGGCCCCGCGAGCTCGAAACGCACCGTGGCGAGCTGGCGATCGCGGCTCCCGAGCTCGGCCGGCGAGCCGAGGGCGACGATTTCGCCGGCGGCCAGCACGGCCACCCGGTTCGCGAGCGCGTCGGCCTCCTCCAGGTAGTGCGTGGTCAGGAGCACCGTCTTTCCGAGTGCCGCGAGGTCGCGAACCACGTCCCAGAGCTGGCGCCGGCCTTCGGGGTCGAGGCCGGTGGTGGGCTCGTCGAGGAAGATCAGGTCCGGGTCGCCGATGAGCCCCAGCGCAAGGTCGACCCGGCGCTTCTGGCCACCCGACAGGTTGCCACAGCGCGTGCGGCGCTTCGCTTCCAGCCCGACGAGTTCGATCACGCGGCCGGGGTCGAGCGGGGCCGGGTAAAACGACGCGAAGTGGCGCACCACCTCCTCGACCGTGAGCAGGTCGAAGATGGTCGTGCTCTGGAGGACGATGCCGACGCGGTCGCGCCAGGCGCGGTCCGCGGATTCGGGGTCGACGCCGAGTACCAGCGCGTCGCCGGCCGACCGGCTGCGGTAGCCTTCGAGGATCTCGACGAGGGTGGTCTTGCCGGCGCCGTTCGGGCCGAGGAGCGCGAACACCTCGCCCCGCCGGACCTCCAGGTCGACCCCGCGCAGCGCCTCGAACGAGCCATAGGACTTCCGTACGCCGCGAACGACCACGGCGGCGTTGGCGGGCGGCGTGGGCTCGATGGCAATCTCGGGTTCGGTCGTCACAACGGTCATCGTAAGCGCTCCGCGGAGGTCATCATGGATAGTAACCCTATCGGATAGCGTGACTATCCCTAAACCCGCCCCGCGTGATACGCTTCACACACGATGAAGATCTCCCAGCTCAGCGTACGTTCGGGCGTGCCTCTGCCGACGGTGAAGTTTTACCTGCGCGAAGGGCTGCTGCCTCCCGGCGAACGGCGGGGCCCGAACCAGGCCGTCTACGGCCAGGAGCACCTCGACCGGCTCGCGCTCATCCGGACCCTCCGCGATGTGGGGCAGCTGAGCCTGGCGACCATCCGGAGCGTCATCGAGGCCATCGAAGCCGAGCAGCCACAGCACGCGCTCATGGGGCGACTCGCCGACGCCATCGCCGATGAGCCGACGCTCCCGCCAACCCTCACCGGTGGCCCCGGCCGGCAGGGGATCGAACGCGGCGTGCGCGAGTTGCTCGATCGGCTCGGATGGCGGGCGCGGCCCGACTCGAGCGCGGCGCGGCGGCTCGCCGATGCGCTGGTCGCCCTCCGCCAGACGGTGAGCCCGCACATCGATCCGGCTGAGCTGGTGGAGTACGCGCGGCTCGCCTACCAGCTCGCCGAATACGAAGCCAACTACGACGCCTTCGAGCTGCGGCCCGGGCTCGCGGGCAAAGTCGAGCAGGTGGTGGCAGGCACCATCCTCTGGGAGAACGTCTTTTCGATGTTCCGGCGCATGGCGCACGAGAGCATCGAGTCCGAGCGGGCGCTGGGCATTCGGCCGGAGCGCGCTCAGCGCCCGGGCTAGTCGATCAGCGCCGCGATCACCTCATCGACGACCGCATCGGCGCGGGCGCGCATCTCGTCGTCCGTCGCATCCTGGATGGGGTGCGGGACGAACACGCGCCGCACTTCGGGCAGCCCGAGGGCGCTCGACTGCACCTCAGCGGCGTCGATGAATTCGGTCGAGGCGAGGAAGACGGCCGGCCGGCCCTGGATTTCGAACCATGTCGTGTCGTGCACACTGCACGTCGTGCAGGATCCTCAGTCGGCGAGGGCTTCGATGACGAAGCCACACTCCTCCGCGATCTTGCGGCGCAGGTCTTCGGGCGCCGGTTTCGTGAACGTCGGCTTGCTGTAGTGGCGAAACTCGACGTTGGGGAGCCGTTCGCGCAGACGTTGCTCCAGCTGTGCGATGAGCACCTCGCCGCGCGGCTTCGAGATGTTCAGCAGCGCAACCGTGCCCGTGATTGCCTCCGGACGCGGCGTCAGCGAGCGGCGGACGGGCACGCGCTCGTCGGTGGGGTCGAGGATGGTGGTCATGGCACTCCTCCGTGGCGCAGATTATACGGCTCCCCCGGCGAGCGCTATTTCGGCGCCGGCCCGAACCATTCGCGCACCACGTTCCGCCGGATCTTGCCCGAAGCGGTCACGGGCAGGCTTTCGGCCACTCGCACGAGCCGCGGGACCTTGTACCCCGCGAGGCGCTCCCGCAGGGCCGAAAGCACCATCTCCTCGTCGAACCCGGGGCCAGCGACCACTGCCGCCGCGACCACCTGCCCCCAGCGCGGGTCCGGGACGCCCACCACCGCCGCCGCAACCACGCCGGGCTGAGCCATCAGCGCCGCCTCGACTTCGGCCGGGTACACGTTCTCGCCGCCGGAGACGATGAGGTCATCGCGGCGATCGAGCACGTAGAGGAACCCGTCGTCGTCCAGGCGGCCGATGTCGCCGGTGTGCAGCCAGCCATCGCGGAGGGCACGGGAGGTCGCGCCGGGGCGCCGCCAGTAGCCGGGAGTGACGGTCGGTCCCGAAACGAGGATTTCGCCCGGTTCGCCAGGCGGCGCGTCGATGCGCACGCGCGTCCCGAGCAGCGGCTTCCCGGCCGACCCGGGGTGCGCCAGCGCGTCGGCCGGCGAAAGCGTCGTGACCTGGCTCGTTGCCTCGGTCAGGCCGTAGGTCTGGAGCACCGGGAGTCCGCGCTCCGCGGCCCGCTGAAGGAGTTCCTTCGTCACCGGGCCGCCGCCGGCGAGCACCGCGCGAACGGCCGGCGGGTAGGGCCGGTCATCGGCGTCGAGCATCCGGGCCAGCATGGTCGGGACGACCGACAGGAGCGTCGCGCCGCCCTCGCGCAGTTCGCGATTCACCGCGTGCTCGTCGAACGCCGGGTGGAGCACAGCCGTCGTGCCGTAGATGGCGCTGCGGGTGAGGATTGACAGCCCGCCTACGTGGAACAGCGGCATGCAGGCGACCCACCGGTCGCGGGGGTCGACGCCGATGTTGAACGCCGAGGCGGCCGCGCTCGCGAAAAAGTTGTCGAAGGTGAGGATCGCGCCCTTCGGCGCGCCCGTCGTGCCGGAGGTGTAGATGATCGCGAAGGGAGACCGGCCGTCCGGGGCATCGGCGGGTGCCGTGTGCCCGGCGCCCGGCGCCGCGTGCCCGATGCCAGTTATGTCGATGAGATGTGCCCCGTTCGCGGCTTCGGCGGCCTGCGTGGCGGTACGGTCGTGGTGGAGGAGGAGCGAGGCGCCAGAATCCTGGAGCTGGTAGGCGAGCTCCGGCGTGGTCAGACGGGGGTTCAGCGGCAGGAGAATCGCACCCGCGCGAGGCACCGCGTGCACCGCGACCACGAACTCCAGCGAGTTGAGGGCGAGCAACGCGACGCGGTCGCCCGGGACAACCCCCTCCTCGCACAAGCGCACGGCGAGGTTGGTCGCGGCCGCATCGAGCTCGCGGTAGGTCAGCGTGGTGTCGCCGAACACGACCGCGGGGTGCGCGGGAAGGACATCGGCGCGGTGCGCGAGCCAGGCGGTCATGCCTGCACCTCGTGCCAGGGGCCGGTGGCGAAGCGCTCCAGCGCGTCCTCGTCGAGCGACAGCCCGAGCCCCGGCCGCACCGAGAGCGAGACGCAGCCATCGGCGATGAGCGGCAGGCCACTCACGATGTCGCCCTCAAGGAAGCGCAGCGTGTCGAGGCCGCAGGCCGGCCGCGGCTCCGGGAGGAGCGCCGCGAGGTGCGTCGCGAGCGCGGTGCCGATGCCCGTGTCGAAGGTGGTGGTGACGATGGCCCGCTTGCCCGCCTTCACCGCGGCGCGCAGGAGGTCGTGGGTTGCGGCGGCGCCATGGATCGCGGGCTTGAGCACAACCGCATCGACGGCCGCCAGCACGGCCTCGATATCGACGGAGCCCGCCGCCAGCGACTCGTCCGCCGCCACCGGGACGCCGGTCGCCTCGCGTATGCGCGCCATCGCGGCCAGGTCCCCCGGTCCGGGCGCGACCGGCTGTTCCACGAGCTCCAGCCCGAAGTCGCGCAGCGCCGAGAGCTGCCGCACGGCTTCGTCCTCGGTCCAGGCGCCGTTCGCGTCGAGCCCGAGCGCGGCGTCCGGGCCGAGCGCATCGCGCACGGCGGCCACGGCGGCAACGTTCGCGTCGCGGTCGGCGCCGGCCTTGAGCTTGAACGTCCGAAAGCCCTCGGCCCACAGCCCCCTCGCCGCCTCGGCGATGCCCGCCGGTTCACCGATGGGTAGCACGCCGTTGACGGGCACCGGCGAGCGCGGCGGACCGGGCGTCTCGGTGGCCCGGGAGATGTAGCGCGCGAGTATGCGGCCCGAGCGATGGGCGGCCATATCCAGCAGCGCGCATTCGATGGCCGCGGCGGCCGACGGTGGAGGGTCCGGCCAATCGGCGGTCGCGGGCGCCTCGCTCCGCGCACCCGGCGCCAGCTCCCCGAGCCACGCGCCGAGAAACCGGGCGGCATCGTCGAGGGTCTCGCCGGTGAACGCGGTCAGGGGAAGGGCCTCGCCGAGCCCGGAATGCCCTTCGGCGTCCTCAGCCTGCACGACGAAGCCCTCGCGGGCGTCGATGGTCCCGTAGGCTGCGCGAAACTCGCGCCGAAACGGGATGCGAAACGGCCGCCATCGGACCCGGCGGATCCGGGGCATATCAGGGCCGCCAGGGGAACTTGTGCGTATCGCCGAATGCGGGCTGGCGCTTTTCGAGGAAGGCGTTCTTGCCCTCGCTCGCCTCGTCGGACATGTAGAAGAGCATGTTCGTGCTGTGGGCGAGCTCAGTGAGCCCGGTCATGCCATCGAGCTCCGCGTTGAACGACTGCTTGAGCATGCGGATGGCCAGCGGGCTCTTCTTCAGGATCTCCTTTGCCCAGCGCACGCCCGCTTCTTCGAGCTGCGCGAGCGGGACGACGGTGTTCACGAGCCCCATCGCCAGCGCTTCCTGCGCGTCGTACTGACGGCAGAGGTACCAGATTTCGCGTGCCTTCTTCTGGCCCACGTTGCGCGCGAGCTGAATCGCCCCGAAGCCACCGTCGAAGCTCCCCACCTTCGGGCCGGTCTGGCCGAAGCGGGCGTTATCGGCCGCGATCGTCAGGTCGCAGACGACGTGCAACACGTGCCCCCCGCCGACGGCGTACCCGGCGACGAGCGCGATGACCGGCTTCGGCATCGAGCGGATGAGCTTGTGCAGGTCGGTGACGTGGAAGCGCGGCGTTTCGCCTTCGCCCACGTACCCGCCGTGGCCGCGCACGCGCTGGTCGCCGCCCGAACAGAACGCGCGGCCGCCTTCGCCGGTGAACAACACCACGCCGACGCGGGGGTCTTCGCGGGCGTCGGTGAACGCCTTCAGCAATTCGACCACGGTCGTGGGCGTGAAGGCGTTGTGCACCTGCGGCCGGTTGATGCTGATGCGGGCCATGCCCTCGGCCTTGTGGTAGAGGATGTCGTGGAATTCGCCGGCTGGTTGCCAGTTCACAGTCATACGCTGTCTCCTGTCGCGTCGGTCTGGGCGAGGAATTCGAGGACGAGCCGGGCGGTCTCGCCGGGGCGTTCGAGCTGGGCTGCGTGGCCGGCGCCCGGCACCGGTGCGAAGCGAGCCGCGGGCAGCGATGCGGCGAGTTGCTGGCCAATCTCCGTGAACTTCGCATCGAGTTCGCCCGCGAGCACGAGCGCCGGGATGCGGATCTCGGGGAGGCGATGCTGCAGCGGCTCCTGGGCGCCGGTGCCCATGCCACGGAGGCTATTCGCGAGGCCGGTCGCACGCTGCGCGAGCCGTCCCGAGCGAACCGCCGCGCGGGCCTCCGCGGGGAGCGCGCGCTGGGTCGCGAACAGGGGCAGCGCTTCCCAGTAGTCCACGAACGCCTCGACGCCCTCGCGTTCAATGCGCGCGGCGAGCAGATCGTCGGCCGAGCGCCGCGCGAGGCGGTCTTCCACGCAATCGAGGCCCGCGCTGGCGCCGATGAGCACGAGCGCACGAACGGCCTCCGGGCGCGCGTTCGCCACGTGCAGCGCGACGCGGCCGCCCATCGAGTATCCGAGCCACGCCGCCCGCCCGAATCCGAGCTTCGCGGCCGCGTCGGCCAGGTCGTCGACCGCCTGGGGCATCTCGTAGTGGTCCAGGCCGGCCGGGG
Source organism: Hyphomicrobiales bacterium (assembly GCA_050260715.1). GTDB lineage: Bacteria > Chloroflexota > Dehalococcoidia > Tepidiformales > Tepidiformaceae > JALOAP01. The sequence goes on from JBLNCO010000285.1 coordinate 10,130, forward strand.
CGTCGCTTTCACCGTGCCCGACGATGTCGAACGCGACGGTGGTGAACCGTTCGGCGAGCAGGTCGCCGAAGCGGCCCCAGCTCTTCGCCGACCCGGTGAAGCCGTGGAGCAGCACCAGCGGCGGGCCATCGCCGCGGACCTCCGCGTTCAGCGCGAAGCCGCCGGGAAGCTCGACGCGGGTCATCGCGCCTCCAGGGCAACCGGGCGCCAGGCGGCTTCGCCCGCGGCCTTCCAGGCTTCGCGGTGCATGGCGGCGTTCGCGGCGCGGTCGGTTGGGAGCTCGATCACATGCAGCCCGCCGTTCTTCGCTTCGCCGAGCGCCGCGCGGAAGGTGGCCCAATCGGCCGCGCGGGTGAAGCGGCCGCCGTACATTTCCACCGCAGGGCGAAAGTCGAGCCCGGTGGGCGTGCCGAACCACGTTTCGAAGAGGTGCTCGTGCTCCGCCTGCGGCAGGTAGTGGAAGATGCCGCCGCCGTTGTTGTTCACGAGCACGACGGTCAGGTCAAGGCCGTGGTGCTTCGCCGCCCAGAGACCGTTGAGGTCGTGGTAGAACGACACGTCGCCGATGACGAGCGCGACGGGCCCTCGCCCCGCGGCGGCCGTCCCGAGCGCACTCGAAACCACGCCGTCGATGCCGTTCACGCCGCGGTTCGCGACGAGTTCGAGGCGTTTTTCGTTGTTGGAGAGGAAGGAGTCGAGGTCGCGGACGGGCATGCTGTTCCCGGCGAAGATCGCGGCACCTTCGGGCAGTGCCTCCTGGAGCTCCACGAACACGCGCCCTTCGAATGGCCGCGCGAAGCCGAGCGCGGCATCGCGCATCGCCTTACCGGCACGGCGATCAGCGCCCACCCACGCCTGCGCCCAGCGTTCCGGCGGCTGCGAACCGGCCAGCGCCGACGCGAGCGCATCGGCGACGAGTCCCGGGTCGCCCTCGAGGCGATGCCTCCGCAGGCCGAGCGGGTCGCGCGAGCTGCCGGGCAGGTCGACCACCAGGTGAAAGGCCGTGGGGACGTGCGTCATGTACTGGTTCAGCGCCTTCGAGGTCGGGGCGGCGCCGAAGCGGATGACCGCATCGGGCGCCATGACCAGCGCGCCGCCGTCGCGAAGCGTCGCATCGTACGAATCGCAGATGCGCGAGCGGTCGTGTGCGCCGGTGCGCAGACCCGAAAGCGGGTCGGCGAAAACCGGGGCGTTCAGCGCCTCCGCGAGCCGGGCGATAGCCGCCGCGGGCAATCCGCCCGTCTCCGGGCCCGCGACGATCAGCGGGCGCTTCCGCCGCGCGAGCTCCGATGCCGCAGCCCGAACGTCCTCGGCGGCAGGCGACGGCAGCGGGCGCCCGGGAAGCGAGCCAGCCGCGACGGGCTCGGGCAGCGGGTGGGCGGCCGGCGGCGCGAGCAGCGGCTCATCGAAGGGCAGGTTGACGTGCACCGGGCCGGCGACCATGCCCAGCGCGTCGCGCACGGCGCGTTCAGCGTGGGCGGCGAAGCGGGCGGCGTCGGATTCGTCCCCGGATGGTGGATCGAGGTCGACCGCCGAGCGGACGTGCGTGGTGTAGAGCCCGGCCTGGTCCATCGTCTGGGGCGCGCCCACGCCGCGCAGCCGCGGCGGACGGTCGGTTGTGCAGACGACGAGCGGGACCCGGCTCAGGTTCGCCTCGGCGATGGCCGGGAAGAAGTTCGCGGCGGCCGTGCCGGACGTGCACAACACCGCCACCGGCCTGCCCGTCGCCCGCGCGAGCCCGAGCGCGTAGAAAGCCGACGAGCGCTCGTCGAGGTGGAGCC
>JBLNCO010000286.1:0-7188 GCA_050260715.1 Hyphomicrobiales bacterium
GCTCGCCGGCCGCGAGGACGTGGTGACCGTGCAGGGCTTCGAATGGGTCGGCGACAACGGCTTCCGCGACCGCCAGGAACTCTACTGGTCCGCCTACGACTGCGGCTTCCATACGACCGACTGCCTGGACACCTGGCTGCAGAGGCACCCGGACGCCCGCTTTTCGTACCTCTACATGCCGCGTGCCTACGGCATCCGCTGCTGTTCGACGCTTGCCCGCTCGCTCGACCAGGACCCCCGCTACACCCGCGTCTACGACGACGATGGCGGGACCATCTGGCGCTTCGACCCACAGGCCGTCGACACCCGCCGCCAATAGGGCGTGCGGCGCTCCTACGGTTCGCCCGCCGAACCGCCGCGCCGCCTGCCGGGCGATGCCTCCGCCGCTGGCTGCCCCGGCCGTTCGAGGAGCGCATCCGAGAGCAGCGGCCGGACGCGCGACGTCATGTAGTGCGGGCTGCGGCCCTGCCGCGACGCGAACAGCAGCGCGCACGCCCCGGTGTAGCTGCGCCAGTACCGGCCGTCGCTCGTGACCGCGGCGATCATCCCGGTGGGGTAGGTAGGCAGAATGAGCGCCCCGGCCGCAGATGCGTAGACGTAGGTCGTGAGCTCCGAAGGCACCGCCAGGCCATCGAACGCGGCCATGCCGAACTGGCGGCCAGTAAGGTACGCGAGGAAGTAGTTCCCGACGACGAGCGCGTACCGCCCGTTCGAAAGTCCCAGCCGGCTGACCGGCATGAGCTCGGGCGGCAACATCGCCACCGAACGCTCGAGGAAGCGCACGACCGCATCGGGTTCGAGCCCGGCCGACCGCGCCCACCCGGCCATGTGCGCCTCCGCCTCGGGACGGAACATCCCGGCGCTACCCTGCGGCCATGCGGGCGCCGGGCGTACTGGAGGAATCGCCGCTGCTTCTGCGGGGACAGGGCGTTGGCGAGGTCCGGGTCGGCTCATGCGCGGCATTCTATCGGGCGCCGCGCTGCGCCTTCGCGCGGGCGAAGATACGCGGCGAAAGAAAACGGGCTCCCCGGTTGGAGAGCCCGTTGACTGGCCGAAATCGGCATTCGAACGGGAAATCCCTAGACCCGGTGGCACCAGACCCAGTGTTCCTTGTCGGCGGTGCCCACGTTCCGCCATTCGGGGCGCCGCGCGCGGCACTCGTCGATGGCGATGGGGCAGCGCGTGTGGAACACGCACCCGGTTGGCGGCCGCAGCGGGCTGGGCACGTCGCCGAGGAGGATGATGCGCTCGCGTTCGCGTTCGATCTTCGGGTCCGGGATCGGCACGGCCGAGAGGAGCGCCTTCGTATACGGGTGCAGCGGGTTCTCGAAAATCGAGTCCCGGTCCGTCAGCTCCATGACGTGCCCGAGGTACATCACGGCCACGCGGTCGCTGATGTGGCGCACCACCGAGAGGTCGTGCGCGATGAACAGGTACGTCAGGTTGAACTGGTCCTGCAGGTCCTGGAGCAGGTTGATGATCTGCGCCTGGATCGACACATCGAGCGCCGAGACCGGCTCGTCGCAGACGATGAAGTCCGGTTCGACCGCAAGCGCGCGGGCGATACCAATACGCTGGCGCTGGCCGCCGGAGAACTCGTGCGGGAAGCGGTTGGCGAAGTACGGGTTCAGGCCCACCGTCTGGAGCAGGTTCTGCACCCGCTCCTTCTTCTCCTTGCCGCTGGCCAGCTTATGGATGGTCAGCGGCTCGCTGATGATGCTCCCGACCGACATACGCGGGTTCAGGCTCGCGTAGGGGTCCTGGAAGATCATCTGCATCTTGCGCCGGAAGCGGCGGAGTTCGCGGCCCTTGATCTTGGTCAGGTCGCGGCCTTCGAAGTCGACTTCGCCGCCGGTAGGGCGGGTGAGCTGGAGGATGGCCTTGCCGGTCGTGCTCTTCCCGCAGCCCGATTCGCCCACGAGCCCGAGCGTCTCGCCGCGCTTCACATCGAAGCTGATCCCATCGACCGCCTTGACATCGGCAACCTTCCGCTGAAACAGCAGGCCGGCCGTAACCGGGAAGTAGACCTGCAGGTCCTTAATCGAAACGAGCGTTTCCCCGGCTACACCGTGGGATGTACGGGTCGTCGAGCTAGCTTGCTGCACCAACGGTGACCTCCCTCTGAACGCGCTCCGACTCCCAGCAGGCCGCGTAATGGTTGTCGGCCACCAGCTTAAAGGGCGGGTACTCTTCCTTGCACCGTTCCTGCCGCCACGAGCAGCGCGGATAGAACGAGCAGCCCTGCGGCAGGTGCGCCAGGTCCGGCGGCAGACCCTCGATCGGTACGAGCTTCTCCTTGCGCGTCTCGTCGAGGCGCGGCACGGAGTTCAGCAGGCCGACCGTGTAGGGGTGCTTCGGGTTCGCATAGAGCTCCGCGGCCGAGGCCGTCTCGATGACCTTGCCCGCGTACATCACGTTCACGCGGTCGGCGTAGCGCGCAACCACCCCGAGGTTGTGCGTGATGATGATGACCGCCGTCCCGAACTCCTGGCTCAGGCGGTTCATGACCTCCAGGATCTGCGCCTGGATGGTCACGTCGAGCGCCGTGGTGGGCTCGTCGGCCAGGAGCAGCTTCGGGTTGCAGCTCATCGCCATGGCGATCATCACGCGCTGGCGCATGCCTCCCGAGAACTGGTGCGGGTAGTCGTCGAGGCGTCCCCTTGCCTCGGGAATACCGACCATTTCGAGCAGTTCGGCTGCCCGGTCGCGCGCGGCCTTGCCGTGCAGGTCCATGTGCAGCTCGAGCGCTTCGGTCATCTGACGCCCGATGGTGAGCACCGGGTTCAACGAGGTCATCGGCTCCTGGAAGACCATCGCGATGTCGTTGCCGCGCACTTTCCGGAGCTCGTCTTCGTCGAGCTTCAAGATGTCCCGGCCCTGGAACAGGATTTCGCCGGAGACGATCTTTCCAGGCGGCTGCGGAATCAGCCGCAGGATGGAGAGAGCGGAAACGCTCTTACCGCAACCAGATTCCCCCACAAGCCCGAGCGTCTCCCCCTCGTTCACCACATACGAGGTGCCGTCTACGGCCTTGACGGTCCCCTCCTGGGTGTAGAAGTAGGTCCGCAGGTCTTTGACCTCGAGTAGTGCCATCCCTTCTCCTTCCTCTGGCCCCGGTTTTGCCCGGTAGCCTCGGCCCTCGCCGGAGAGTCCTCCCTGACCTGTTCGAGTTCGTGGGGAAGAGGAGACTCGAACTCCTACGCCTTGCGGCACATGATCCTAAGTCATGCTCGTCTGCCAGTTCCGACACTTCCCCACAAGTGTTTCCGGCCTGCCCGAAGGCCGGCCGGGTGGAACAGGGATTGGTGAGCCGCGAAGGACTCGAACCTTCAACCGGCTGATTAAGAGTCAGCTGCTCTGCCAGTTGAGCTAGCGGCCCCCACTTTGGGTCGCGCGGGAGTATACCACGCGCGCCTTCCTTCACTTCAAGTGGGATTACTTTACGATAACGAGGCTATCGCCCTTTAACAACAGCGATTGCTCGTTCCGTCGTCCCGTGGTTTCGATTCCGTTCTCGTTTTCTACCGTCGCACCTTTCCCGCACTGGCGCAATCAACTATCTCGCTTTGTGCGCCACTACCACGCTGTTCTGCAATCCCACCTCCGAGCACCAGCAGCCTTCGAAGCCGCTGCGCTCCAGCAGCGCACAGATCTGCGCCTGCGTCCGGTTCTCGCCGCCCAGCACCACCATCGTCAGCCCGCTCGCGGCCGGGTGGTGCGGACCCGTGTAGTCGGCCTGCAGCATGGGCTCGGTGACCACGATCGTCCCGCCCGGCTCGAGCGCACGCGTGCAGTTCGCGAGGATGCGCAGGCAATCTCCCTCCGCCCAGTCGTGGAGGATGCTCGACAGCAGGATCGCGTCGTGACCGCGCGGCAGCGAATCCTCGAAGAACGACGCCTCGACGAACGTCACGCGCTCCTCCAGCCCCGCTTCCCGTATCCGCCGCTCCGCCAGCGGCCGGACCGCCGGCAGGTCGGCGATGGTTGCCTGGAGGTCGGGGTGCGCGGCCGCGATCGTGAGGCTGTAGCCTCCGGCGTTTCCGCCCACGTCCAGCAACCGCCGGAACTGGCCGAAATCCACCTGCTCCATGAGCCACCGGGCGCCGTGCACGGCGTTGGCGAACATGCCGTCGGCGAACCACTCCTGGTCGGCTTCGGCGAACCCGCCGAACATGTCGTGCTGGCCGCCGGGCGTCCACGGCTTCCCGGTCGCCAGCGCTTCGGGGAGGTGGCCAATCGCGTCGTAGAAGCCGGCGAAAAGCAGCCCCCGGCCGCCCACGTATCGCGGGCTCGACCGAACCAGGAACGCCGACGCGGCGGGGGTGTTTGCGAGCCGCCCGTCCTCCCGCCGTTCGAGCAGCCGTTCGCTCACGAGGAACGCGACGAGCGCCGGAGCCACGCGTGCGGGGAGCGACAGCGCCTCGCGAAGCTCCTCGAACGTCCGCGGCGACTCTTCGAGGCGGTCGAAGAGGCCCGTTCGAAGGCAGAACGCGAGTGCCTGCGCGCGCACTGCGCCGTCCTGCAGCGCGTAGATGCGGAATCGCTCGGCTTCGAGGTCGTCCACGGTGACGCCATGTTCGCCCGCCCCGCGGTGGCGCGCCAGCCTGCGGATCGTCACGTGCGCTTCACCGAACCGACTCCGTGTTCACCGTTGGCGGAGCCGCTTCCTGCCGAATGCAAAAACAACGTAAACGCACCGCAAACAGGAGAAGCGCGATGCTCAACACCGACGCCGACGCTACCGAGTTCGACGACCTGGGGGACGGCGGCGATTCGTCCGACGAATCCGGTCAGGGCCTGGCCGAGTACGCGCTGATCCTCGCGCTCATCGCGCTCGTCTGTGCGGTCGCCCTCGGTGCCCTCGGCAACACGATCGCGAACTCGCCGGGTTTCAAGATCTTCGAGTAGCCCGCATCGCCGGTTCGCCCGCGCTATCCGGCGACGAGCGTATACGTCGCCGTCGTGATGGTGTCCCCGTTCACGCGCACCTCGATGTGGTATGACCCGAGTCCCAACGGGCCGCAGAGCGGGAAGTCGTCGTAGTAGTCGAACGCCAGCGTCCCCCCGGCGTACGTCTTTTCCGTGATTCCGCAGGCATCGGTATCGCCCGGCTGCGTGATCCGCACCTCCACCGCTGGCGAGCCGGCGTCCTGTGTCGCCTCCACGGTCACTGCGAACCCGGGGTCCATCGGATTCCCGGACACGAGGCAGACCACCCATCCGGGCACCGCGTTGCAGTTGTCGGGCAGCGGCGTGCTCGTCGCTGTCGGGGTTGGTGTCGCCGTGTGGGTGGGCGTTGGCGTCGGGGTCGAGGTCTGAGTCGGCGCCGGCGTGGCAGTGGCCGTAGGAGTCGGCGTCAGGGTTGGCACGACAGCCAGGCACGAATCGCAGGCGAGACCCGGCAGGTAGCGCCTGAACGTGCCCTGCGATGGCGTCTCGGTGACCGTGGACGTCGGCGTGACGGTCGCGGTCTCCGTCGGCGTGCTGGTCGCGGTGGCAGTCGTGGTTGTGGTGGATGTCCTGGTCGAGGTTGGTGTGCTGGTTGCGGTGCTCGTGACGGTGTTCGTGGGGGGCGTAGGGGGCGCTGCCGTCGAAGCCGGGCAAGGGGAGTTCACCGGGTACTGCGCAATGATCACAACCCACGCAGTCGCACCGCCCGCGCGGTACACGCCCACACCGACGCATTTCGAAGGCAGGCTGGGGGATCCCGCGGGCATATTGATGCCGCTCCCCGGGTAATCCAGTCCCTGCATCGCCTCATTCGGGCCAATGTTCGGGTTCCCAGATGACGCGTAGACGTACACGCCTTCGCCGCTGACCAACGCGTAGGTGCTGCTGTAGCCGCAGTCGATCGCCCGGTCGACCCAAATACGCCCGTACTGGTCCTGGTGACCGCCGAACGGCCCCGCTTCGACCTGGTGTTGCGCGTACCACGCCGCCGCCGCGTTCAGCGCGCCGGAATATTCCAGTTGCTGCGATCCGGGGACGTGCTGGGCGCGCCAGGCCTCGAGGAGCCCGACCAGCTGTTGTTCTTCGGCGCTAACCGCGTCGTGCGTTGTTCCGCAGGGGCCCGTCGCCGCCTCCGCCTCGCCACCCCGCACCAACGACCACGTCACCATCACCGCGCCGAGCACAAACAGGCCCAGCGCGACCGCAATCTTCCGCATGCACGTCCGACCTTACCCCGCCGCCGCAACGGTACCATCCGTGCACCCGGCAGGGTCAAGACGCGTGCTAGGCCAGTGCCTGTTGCACCTCCGGCGCCGAGAGTACGAGGTCGCCCTCGACGTAACACGCCGAAATCGTGTTGATGTTCCGGAACTTGCGCCACGGGTGCGTCCGCGCGAGCGCGCTGTTCGTCTCGAGCGAGGCCCCCTTGCTCAGGAACGCCTCGGACGGATCGGGGCGCGGGCCGTACTCCACGAGCTGCGCCTGGCCGTTCGCGCTACCGAAGCCAAGCCACCCATCCCAGCGGAGCATCCCGGGGTCGATCGCGTACAGCCCCGGCAGTACGAGCTCCGCCAGCTGGCCGCTCTCGTCGCCAATGCGCGCGACGAGCCGCTGGCCGTCGCGTTCGATCGACACCGTGCCCGCCCGGTACGGCGACCCGAACGCCCGGGCGACGCGCTCCGCAGGCCCGTCGACGATGCCGTCCACGAGCACGTTGCGGGGCATCATCCGGTACCGCCCGCCGGTCATGAGCGTGGCCAGCTTCAGTGGCCCGGCCGGAGAGTCAGCGGCTTCGAGCACGAACAGCCGCGCGTAGCACGGGATGGGCCGCGTGACGTCGCCGGGCATCGCCGAAAGCGCCGCCGCCTGGTTGACCTCGTAGGTGAGCTGCGCCCAGCGTGCCCCGGTCAGCTTCCAGCTGTCCGGCGCGGCCGGCAGCTCTGCCGCGGTGATGTCGGCGACTGCGAGCAATCCTCGATCTGGCATGTTCTCCCCTCCCTACTGCAAAGCGGGCGCGACCCCGATGCCGACGGCTCCCGGGCCCAGCTGCGCTCCAACGGTCGCGCTCAGTTCGGTCGTGACGATGCGCGCGACGTCCCAGCGCTGCTTCGCGAGTTCGGCTGCGCGTGCGGCCCGCTCCGGCGCGGCGGCGTGGTCGATCGCCACCACCACCTTCTTGCCCTGCGCCCGCGCCCCAGCGAGCGCCACCGCCTTCTCGAGCGCCTGTTCGGGCGAATC
>JBLNCO010000287.1:0-13954 GCA_050260715.1 Hyphomicrobiales bacterium
GACGCCCTCGTTGCCGGGTTCGTTGCCGCTGTTCCGCGGGCCAAACCTGGTGACGTGGCCGGGCGACCCGGTGCCGCCGAGCGCGGCGTTCGATAGCCCGGGAGTGTCGATCGTGTATGCGTTCGATGCGGCCACCGGGAAGTGGAAGCGGTACGCGCCGGACCTGCCGGGCTACTTCAACAACCTGTCGACGCTACAGCGCGGCCAGGCGTACTGGGTTATCGCGGACATGCCGGCGACGCTCGCGCTGACGCGCTAGAGCCCGGAGACGGTCATCCCCTGGATGCGGAGCGTGGGCGTGGCGGTGCTGCCGAACCACGCGCGGTCGTCGGCGACAGCATCGATACCCGCGAGCATGGCGTCGAAGCGGCCGGAGACGTTGACCTCGGTGACCGGGAAGGCAACCTCGCCGTTTTCGATCCAGTAGCCACCGGCGCCGCGCGACCAGTCGCCGGTTGTCGGGTTGAACCCGTGGCCAATGAGCTCGGTGACCAGCAGGCCCTGTTTCACCCCGGCGAGGAGCTCGGCGACCGGCATCTTCTCCGGGGCTTCGAGCACGAGGTTCGATGGGCCAGGCGTGGGGCCGCCTTCGACGCCGCGGTTCGCACTGCCCGTCGACCGGTTGCCGGTGCGGCGGCCGGAGTAGGTATCAAACAGGAAGCCTTCGAAGCGGCCACCATCGAAGAGGACGCGGCGCGCCGAAGCGACGCCTTCGCCGTCCCAGGGGCGGGAACCCGCGGCGGGGATCGATGGGTCGTCGGCGAGGGTGAAGAGCGGCGAACCGACTTGCTGGCCAACGCGGTCGGCGAGGAACGTGGCGCGGCGATAGAGCGCGGAGCCCGTGAGGCAGTTGGCGAGGTCGCCCATGAGCCGCGCCGCCATGATCGGTTCGAAGACGACCGGCACCTGCGCCGTCGGGACCTTTCGTGCGCCGACCTGGCCGGCAGCGCGCGCCGCTGCCGTTCGGCCGACCTCCTGGGGCGAAAGCAGGCGGTGGAGGCTGCGCTCGGAGCTGAACCAGTAACCGTTGCGCTTCTTCCCCTCGGCGTCGTCGGCCATGACTTCGACTACCAGCGAAACGCGGGTGTAGGGGTAGGAGCCGGCGAACCCGTGCGAGTTGGCGAGACAGACCTCGCCGGCGCGGGTGGTCACGGTCGCGCCGTCGGAGTTGGTGATGCGGGAATCGGCGGCGAAGGCGGCGGCCTCGCACTCGCCGGCCATGCGCAGCTTCTCTTCAGTGGTCAGGCCCTGCAGGCGCTCGTCGAAGAGTTGCAGGGCGTCGGCGGCGGGGCGCGCGAGGGTGATGGGGTCGGGAAGGCCGGCGTGGGGATCCGGCGCGGAGATGGCGGCGAGCTCGGCCGTCTCCCGGGCGAAGCGTTCGAGCGCCTCTTCCGAGAGGTCGGAGGTGGAACAGACGGCGGTTCGTCCGCCGGTGATGACGCGCAGGCCGAGCTGGCGGGAACCGGCTTCGATGAGCCGCTCGGTCTTCCCGAGGCGGACCGTGACGTCCGACTCCTCGTAGGCGAGGAGGTAGGCGTCGCACTGTTCGGCGCCGGCGCGCAGCGCGAGGTCGACGGCGTGGCGGGCGAGGTCGAGGTTGGCGGTCATGAGGCGGATCCTTCGGGCTCGGCGGATAACACGGCAATCATGCGAGCGGTCTCCCCTCTGATGCGTGGAAGGTCTTGGGCCAGGATTCGCCAGATCATGTCGTACCTGATTTGGAAGTACTGATGGTTGAGGACGTTCCGGAGGGCGATGACGCCAGCCCAGGGGAAATCGCCAAAGCGCCGTTGCAACTGGCGATCGACCGCATTCGCCGCCTCCCCGATGACCACGATGCTCCAGATCGTCGCCTCGACCTCGGGACCGCCCTTCAGGAACGAGTCCCGGTCGAGGGTTCCCACCCTCTGCTCAATAAGGTCGCATCGCCGGCTGATATCTCCGAGGCACTCAAGCGGCGGCCGCAAAGAGCAACCTCATCTCGTCGCGATAGCGCCGTGCGCGGGCCTCGCTTCGGTGCGGATTGTCGGGGGCGGCGAGGGCCTCGAGCTGCACAACGGTGGTGTTCTCGTGGCGAATGAGGTCCGCGAGCTCGGCCTGCATCCTGGCCACATCGAGAAGGCTCCACGGAGCACCTGGCTCGAACGAGACGACAATTTCGACTTCGCTTTCGGGGCCGTACCCCTCGGTGAGGATATCCCCGACCAGGCCCATGCGAGTGATGCGCCATTTCCGCGCGAAATCGCGCAGCTGTTCGTCGGTCAGCGGGATTCGACTACGCCAAACGTCGCTCGAAACCTCCAGCCCGTTGGTCATTCTAGCCAACCTTCGTCCCTCCGACCGTGATGCCGGAGACGAGCACGGTGGGCATGCCGACGCCGACGGGAACCGACTGGCCGTCCTTGCCGCACATCCAGCGGCCGTCGGAGAGCCGGTAGTCGCTGCCGACCATGGTGACCTTCGAGAGCACGTCGGGGCCGTTGCCGATGAGCGTGAGGTTGCGGACGGGCGCGGTGATGTGGCCCTTTTCGATCATGTAGGCCTCGGTCACGGAGAAGACGAAGTCGCCGTTGGAGATGTTGACCTGACCGCCGGAGTAGGACACGCAGTAAATGCCGCGGTCGACGCTGCGAATGATGTCCTCGGGGTTGCTTTCGCCGGGCAGCATGAGGGTGTTCGTCATGCGGGGCATGATGTAGTGCTTGAACGTCTCGCGGCGGCCGGAGCCGGACGGCCGGACGCCGAAGTGCCGTGCGCTCATCTCGTCCTGGAGGTACGCCTCGAGCCGGCCGCCTTCGATGAGCACGTTGCGCCGGGTCTCGTTGCCTTCGTCGTCGACGTTGATGGAGCCGCGGGAGTCGGCGATGGTGCCGTCGTCGACGACGGTCACGAGCTCGCTCGCGACCTGCTGGCCCATTCGGCCGCTGTAGTTGCTGGTGCCCTTGCGATTGAAGTCGGCTTCGAGGCCGTGGCCGACGGCTTCGTGGAGGAGGACGCCGCTATCGCCGGCGGCGAGGACGACGGGGAGCGTGCCGGCGGGGGCTTCGATGGCGTCCTGCTGAAGGACCGCTTGGCGAGCGGCTTCGCGCGCGTGCTCCTCGGGGGTTACCTGTTCGAAGTATTCGAGGCCCATGCGGCCGCCACCTCCGGTGCGGGCGACCTGGCGGCTGCCATCGCGTTCGGAGAGGGCGCTGACGTTGATCCGGACGAGCGGCTGGACGTCGCCGGCGATGCGGCCGTCGCTGCGGGCGATGAGGATGTACTTCAGCTCGTCGGCGACCGAGGCATCGACGCGGGAGATGCTCGGGTCGTAGCTGCGCGCCGCGCGGTCAGCGCGTTCGAGCAGTTCGACCTTGCGGGCGGCGGGGAGGCCGGTGAACGGATCCTCGGCGGAGTAGTAGGTGATGCCCGCGAGCTGGGGCGTGGCATCGACGGGCGCGGGCTGGGGCTGGCCGGCGCCGATGCGGGCGGCGGTCTCGGCGGCCCTGCGCATGGCGGCCGTTTCGAGCGATTCGGTGTAGGCGTAGCCGATGGCATCGCCGGCAACGACGCGCACACCGAGCCCCTGCGAGATGGTCCGGGAGGCCGATTTGACCTGCTGGTCCTCCCACGTGATGGCGCTGTTCGTACGGTGTTCGAAGAAGAGCTCGGCGAAGTCGCCACCGCGGGAAAGGGCGATCGACAGGAGCGACGACATCACGGCCTGGTCGATATTGTAGCGCGTCGCGAAGAGGTCGAGCGCGGCGAGGGTGTGGTCGGGCATGCGGGCCTCCCGGGGATCCTGCAGCAATGGTCTCGGACGGGCGGGCGCGGCGTTTACGAATCCTGTTCGGGAAATGGCCGAAGAGGGGCCTTCCCCGACTGGTTCGTTTGCAAACTGTTGTGTAGCGTCAGAGCACGCGACTCGCGTCAAGGTTCCCTCGTTGACTTCACGCGTGCTGCCCTCCCCGTCCCCGAGCACCGGGCGAGGATTGACGGCTCCCGGCGCCCCGCTGGCGGCGCTGCGCCATCGCGACTTTCGCGTGCTGCTGCTCGGGACCATGGCGCTGCAGATCGGCTCGTGGGTGCAGACGATCGGCCAGGGGTGGCTCGTGCTGCACGACCTGCACGGGAGCGCGACAAGCCTGGGGCTGGTGGCGCTGCTGCGGGGCGCTTCGCTGCTGCTGCTGTCGCCGGTTGGCGGGTATCTCGCGGCGCGGTTTGAACGGCGCAGGCAGCTCGTGATCTACACGTGGACGAGCGCGGTGATCGCGGCCCTGCTGGCCGTGCTCATCACGACGGACCTGATCACGCTGTGGATGGTGTACTGCACGGCGCTGGCAGCCGGGGCGGTGGATGCGCTCGCCGGGCCCATCCGCATCGTGCTCGTGTACGACACGGTGGGCGGCGAAGAGGACCTGACGAACGCGGTGGCGCTCAACGCGCTCGCCGGGAACGCGATGCGCGTCATCGGGCCAGCCATCGGCGGGGCGCTCATCGGCATCGTGGGGACGCAGGGGGCGTTCCAGCTGCAGGCGGCCTGCCTCCTGTTGGCGGGGCTGATGGCGTGGCAACTGCGGCCGAGCATGCCCGACGGCGAGGAAGCGACGGGCATGTTCCGGAGCATCGCCGGCGGCCTGCGCTATGTGGCGCGCGACCGGCGCATGACGGTGATCGTGTTCATGGCGCTTGTGCCGAGCGTCATCGTGTACCCGTACGTGACGTTCCTGCCGGTGTTCGCGGAGGACGTGCTGCATTCGAACGAGACCGGCTACGGGTTCCTGGCCGCCGCGGTGGGCATCGGCTCGCTGCTGGGCGGGGCGCTGGTGGCGGTGGGAGCCGGGCGCGGGCGGCTGGGGCCGCGGATGATGTGGTCGTGCTTCGCGTACTGCTGCCTGATCCTCGCGTTCAGCTTCACGCGGAACCTCTGGCTGGCGGTAGGCGTGCTGGCGACGGCTGGTGTGTTCCACAGCGTGTATTCGGCGCTGAACGCATCGCTCATGCAGCTGAAGGCGGAGGCGGCCTACCGGAGCCAGGTGATGTCGCTGCAGACGATGACGTGGGGTACGACGCCTTTCGCGGCGCTCGTGATGGGCCGGATGATCGACCGTTGGAGCGCGCCGCCCGTGGTGGGGGTGTGGATGGTCATCGCGGCGGTTGTCACACTGGTCACACTGGTTTGTTCGAAGGAGATGCGCACCGTCTGAGGTGTGGGACAGCTGTGGTGGTGGATGAACTGCTCGCAAACCTTGCGCCCGGTCTCCGGAAGCTCGAACCGGACGGCCGGTTGACAGGCGACCCCGCCGCGGTAAGCGCTCTCGAAGGGCTCGAATCGCTGCTGGTCATCGACCTCGAAATGAGCGGTCCGAACGCACAGATGCACGAAGTGCTCGATGTCGGCGGCGTGCGGGTCGAGCTGAAGCCGGGCCTGCCGGAGATGGAGGCATGGGGCGCCCGCGTGAAGCCGCGCCATATCGGTAACGCGGTGCCGGGCGCGCTCAAGGTCGTGGGATATTCGTCGAGGGGATGGAAGGACGCGATCGAGCTCGAAGCGGCAATCGAGCGGCTGGCCGCGTTGGGGCCGGGAAGCGTGATCGCCGGCTGGGGCATCGGACAGGACATGAGCTTCCTGGTCGAATCGTGCCGGCGCACGAACCGCGAGTGGCCCTTCGCGCCGGTCGCGCTGGACGTGCAGCCCATCGCACGGAAGCTGCTGAGGGGCACCGGCGACGTCGACCGGTTCAACCTCGGACACGTCGCCGACCGGCTGGGCATCGGCCGCATGGGCGAACATGGCGCGCTGCCGGACGCCTACGCAACGTACGACGTGCTCGTAAAGCTGATGGAGCGGGTGACCGGCAGGGGCGGCCCTCCGACGTAGGGACCCCCTCAATGTGTAAACTGCGGCCGTCCGAGGCGAACGCAGGAGCGGACCTCCGGCGGACGGACGGCGGATGCTACCGGCCGACGCGAGCTCTTGCCTCCGATACCAGCTCGACAGCCTGCGCCAGGGATTTCCCGCCGAATTCCTTCGGGAATCGATTCGTCTCGAGCGGTACAACACTACCGTTGACGATGTGATAGCTCCCGGAATGGACAATCACGGAATACGTCCCGGGCACGGAATCACCGTTCGACTGAAGGAAGAGGAGGACCTGATCGCCCGGAAGCAAAACGGGGTCACCCTCGACCTGAGCAAGGTACTCGTGATCACCGTCGATCATCGGCCCGCCATCTGCATGACATCGACGGTTGACTTCGCTTCACCGAGCTGATCGGGAGGGGTCGTCGTGGATGGACCCGCATCCTGAGCAGAAGAAATTTTCGCGAAGGTCACGGCACTCGCCAAAACGACGACCGAAAGTGCACCGGCCCAAAGGCTCCGCTTTCATTTTGCAAACCCCCGACTGCCACCCTGTAG
The DNA here is from genome assembly GCA_050260715.1 of Hyphomicrobiales bacterium. GTDB lineage: Bacteria > Chloroflexota > Dehalococcoidia > Tepidiformales > Tepidiformaceae > JALOAP01. The sequence goes on from JBLNCO010000287.1 coordinate 6,401, forward strand.
AGGCAGCGAGTGCCGCACTCCGGCGTTCCGCCGCAACACCAGGGATGGGCGCCCATGTCGCCGGGGGGCCTCCAGAACCGAGTTTGGATGAGAGAGTCGCTCATTGGACACCGCCCTCTTAGAGAAGAGTGCCTGAGTAGCTAGCTCGACTTGATAGGCGCAGTCAATACCTCTTTTCGGACGGTCCGATGTCTCGCGGGAGCTCCCGCGGAGCGAACCTCAACGCTGGTCCGGCCCAGGCACGGCGTTCGGCCTGCATCCGAAGCACCCGTCGATGGCCGCCGCCGTTCCAGGCGGCCAACGCGGACCCTTCGGGGGTGAGGTCGCGCGGGTGAATCGGCGCCTTCGCATCCCGGGCGTTGGGCTGGTGCGGGTGAGCGCGACCGCGGATAGTAGCGAAGGATTGTGTGGGGCCGTGACAGGGTGATATGCGTCTCTTGACAACCCTTAGCGTAAAGCTAAAGGATACGAGTGATGTTCTCGGGGCGGGGTGAAATTCCCCACCGGCGGTTAGAGCCCGCGACTCCGCTGCTTCGGCGGCGGACTGATCCGGTGGAACTCCGGGGCCGACGGTCACAGTCCGGATGGGAGAGGACAGTGCGAAGCGACCGCACCGCGGCCGCCGAGCCGCGCATTGGCGCACCCTTTTCCCGCACCCAAACTCGACGAGAACGAGAGGGTAGCATGGGACAGGCAGGGGCAAGGCGCCCCCAGACGCGGACCTCCGCGACGGAGGGACCGTAATGTTCACCGGCATCATCGAAGAAGTGGGCACGGTTACCGAGGCGGGCGAAGGCACGCTCTGGATCCGCGCGCCACACATCCTCAGCGATGCAAAGCTCGGCGATTCGATCGCCATCAACGGCGTCGACCTCACCGTGGCGGAGATTCGCGGCGACACCTTCTTCGCGAACCTGATGCCCGAAACCTACCGCCGTTCGAACCTGGGCGACCTCCAAGCGGGCGACCTGGTGAACCTCGAACGGAGCGTACGCCCCAACGACCGGCTGAGCGGCCACATCGTGCGGGGCGTGGTCGAAGGGGTGGGCACGCTCGATTCGCTGACGCCGGAAGGCGAGGCGATCATCGCGCGCTTCCTGGCGCCGCCCGAGTTGCTGCGGCACATGGTCGTGAAGGGCCCGGTCTGCATCGACGGGATTAGCCTGACCATCATCGCGAAGGACGCCGAGAGCTTTTCGGTGTCGCTCGTGCAGTACACGCAGGAGCACACGAACCTGGTGAACCGCAAACCAGGCGACCGGATCAACCTGGAAACGGACATCATTGCGCGTTACGTCGAGCAGTACGTAACCGAGTTGCAGGGCGCTGGGGAGGCAAAGCGATGACACAACGAGACCCGGTGATGGCGACGGTGCCGGAGGCGATCGAGGAGTTCCGGCGCGGCAAGTTCGTGATCATCACCGACGACGAGGGGCGCGAGAACGAAGGCGACCTGTGCATCGCCGCCCAGTTCGTGACGCCCGAGACCATCAACTTCATGGCGAAGTACGGCCGCGGGCTCGTGTGCACTTCGCTGACCGAGGAGCGCGTCGAGCAGCTCAAGCTGCCGATGATGGTCGAAGGGAACACCTCGCACTTCGGGACGCCATTCACGGTCTCGGTGGAGGCGCGGAACGGGGTCTCGACGGGCATCAGCGCGGCGGACCGGGCGCGGACGGTGCAGGTGCTCATCGACCCGGCGGCGCGGCCGGATGACCTGGTGACGCCGGGCCACATGTTCCCGCTGCGGGCACGAAAGGGCGGCGTACTCGTGCGCGCGGGCCAGACCGAGGCGAGCGTGGACCTGGCGCGGATGGCGGGTTTGTACCCGGCGGCGGTGATCTGCGAAATCATGAAGGGCGATGGCGAAATGGCGCGCATGCCGGACCTGCAGCGGTTCGCGCGGCGGCACGGCCTGCGCATCCTGACCACGAACGACCTCATTAAGTACCGGCTGCGGACCGAACGGCTCGTGCACCGCATCGCCGAGACGAAGCTGCCGACGCCCTACGGCGACATGATGATCCTGGCGTACCGGGCGGAGCACGACCCGGCCGAGCACGTGGCGCTGGTGAAGGGCCCCGTCGACCCGGAGGAGCCGGTGCTCGTGCGGGTGCACGACCAGTGCGTAACGGGCGACGTGTTCGATTCGATGCGCTGCGACTGCGGCGAGCAGAAGGACCGCGCGCTGAAGATGATCGGCGAGCAGGGCGGCGTGTTCCTCTACATGCGGCAGGAGGGCCGCGGCATCGGGCTGCACAACAAGCTGCGGGCCTACGAACTGCAGGACAAGGGGCTCGATACGGTCGATGCGAACCTGGCGCTCGGGTTCCCGGCCGACCGGCGCGACTACGGCATCGGCATGCAGATCCTTGTGGACATCGGCGTGCGCAAGATGCGGCTGCTGACGAACAACCCCGCGAAGCGGGCGGGGCTCGAGGCGTTCGGGCTGGAGGTGGTGGAGCGCGTGCCGATCGAGACAGTGCCGAACCCCTTCAACATCCGCTACCTGGACACGAAGCGCCGCCGGATGGGCCATCTGCTCGATGGGCTCGAGCCGCTCGCCGAGGCGGGCAAGTGACATCGCCGATTGCCGGTAGCCGGCCGGGGACTGGCCGCGGAGGCGCCGATGCCGACGGTTGAGGGGTCGACGGATGGGAACGGGCTGCACGTGTGCGTGGTGGTGGCGCGCTGGAACGGCTTCATCACGGAGAAGCTGCTCCAGGGCGCCCTGGCGGAGCTGCGCGAGCGGGGCGTCGCCGAGGACAACGTCACGGTCGCGTGGGTGCCCGGGGCGTTCGAGATTCCGACCGCGGCGTCCTGGGCGGCGGAGAGCGGCAAGTTCGATGCTGTCATCTGCCTCGGGGCGGTGATTCGCGGAGAGACGGCGCACTTCGAGTACGTGGCCGGCGGCGCGGCACAGGGCATCGGGCGGGTCGCGCTCGATACGGGGGTCCCGGTGGTGTTCGGCGTCCTCACGGTCGACACGGTGGACCAGGCGATGGCACGGGCCGGCGGCAAGGACGGCCACAAGGGCGAGGAGGCGGCGCGAACGGCGATCGAAATGGCGAACCTGCACCGGATGCTCGCGTGACCCCGGAGGACGCGGGGCACCTCGACCTTGTGCTCGAAGAGCTCACCGCGGAAATCCTCCGGCTGGTCGATGGCGAGGTGACGGGCGAGGAGATCCGCGTGCGGACGGACGGCGGGTGGCGGCTGGCGGCGTGGCTCGAACCGGACACGTTCGCGGTCGACTTCGTGCCCGAGGGAGATGCGCAGATCGATGCCCTCGACGACTACCAGCTGGCGCTGATCTACGGGCTCGGGTTCGAAGACGAGGAGCAGGGCGAACGGCTCTTCTTCCGGCAGGCGTTCGACCGGGAGGAAGGCGAGGAGTGGGAGGAGCAGGCGGTGCGGGAGCTGGCGCTGCTCGGGCTTGGGGCGCTGCGTGATGTACTGCGGTGCGCGCCGATTTCGTCGTACCGGGTCGAAGGAGAGCGCAGCCGGGCCTAGAGGTTGCAGATATCCCCGTAGCGGCGCGGCTGGTTGGCGTAGCCGTAGTTGAAGACGCTCGAGACGTAGTCGGCGACGGCTTTGTCGGAGAGATAGCGGGTGACTTCGAGGCAGCCGGCGTGGACGCCGCCCACCTCGCGATAGCCGCGGCGAAACGCCTCGGTGGCGTTGGAGAAGAGCGGCTCCTTGCTCTGCACGATCGCGTCGTCGAAGGCGGATGTCGGGTCCTGGCCCATGGCCGCGGTCGCCACAGCGATACGGAAGAGGGCGTAGCTGGCGAGCTGGTCGCGGCCGCTCGGCTGGCCGTCGGCCACGACGCCGGTCTCCTCCTTCCAGTCCTTGAGGGCGGTGTTCGCGATGGCGCCGCGATAGGCGTCGATGGCTTCGGCGAAGCGGCCGGCGGCGAACAGGGCGTCGGCATCGACGATCGCGTGGTAGAGGTACACGGGCGGGTCGTAGACGGTGCTCGACGGGGCGTAGCGGCCGTTTTCGAAGGTGAACGTGAAGGTGGCTTCGCGCGTGGGGCCGGCGCCGGGGGCGGTCAGGCGGCCGCCGTGCATCGAGACCACCGTGGCCGCGCCGGTACCTTCCATCGAAACGCCGGTGATGTTGTCGATGCCCGGCTCGCCGGGGCCGAAGTCCCGCCAGGCGGTCCCGTCCCAGCCCTGGAACTCGACGTGGCTTGCGCAGCCGGTGGCGTTGCACGTGTTCACGAGGAAGCTGACCTCGGGGCGGCCGTCGCCCGTGCGGTCCGCGACGGTGAACACGCTCAGGCCGAGGATCGAGACGTCGGCGTCGGAGTAGGCGGGGAAGCGTTCGATGCGGCCGGAGCCCGCGCGGCGAACGACAACAGTCCCGGGGTTCGGCGAGCGCGGCGCGTTGGTTTCGAGCGGGATGAGGTAGACGTCGTCCTCCTTGCCATCGCCATCGAGGTCGCCGTGCTTACACGTAGCCTTCCATTGCTCGACCAGGACATTCGAGCACGGTTCGACGCCGGGGTTCGCGAAGTACCGCGTGAGGACATCGATCGCTTCGTTCGCGGTGGCCGGGCGCTTCGCGAGCGGGTTGGGCGTTGGCGTCGGCGTGGGAGGCGCGGACGTCGGCGTGGCGGTGGGCGACGCGGAGGGGATGGAGGCGGCGGTCGGGGTGGTGGGATCCGCGTCCTTCCCACCGGATTTACAGCCCGCGATGAACGCGAGCAGGGCAACGAGAAGTGCTAGGGCTTGCGTTGGAGGTAGTCTTCGGCCGCCCATCCGTCCCCCTGTTCGGTCTCCACGTTCCACCATTGGAGATTCCCCACGGATTGCGGCCCACCCTTGATCCGGAACTCCGAACCATCGGGCAGGCACGCGATGGGTGCGTTATCGGCGTCCAACCCGGGGGCGGGGCGGACGTTGAGGCACTCACCAGATCCTGTAACTAGAACGATGTCACCCACCTGGAAAGTTCCACCTGTGGTGGCGGGTGTCGAGGAATTCGGCGTGTTTGCCGCGCCCGGCGTCGATTGCGACCCTGCGGCCTGCGTCCCGGAGGTGGTGGGGACGGTCGAAACGGCGGCAGGCGTGTTGTCGCCGTCGCCATCGCCCAGGAGCCGGTCGGCAACCCAGATGACCGCGAAGGCGACGGCGATGGCGAGCACCGCCGCGACCGGGACGTACCAGTAATCGAGCACGCGGTGGCGGCCGTAGACGCGAGGCAGCGGCTTGCGAACCGGCGGGCCGTCGGTGCGGACGTAGCGGCGGGGTGGTGTGGGCCGGACGAACCCTTCGTCACGGACTTCGCGCTGCTGGCGCGGGCGGGCGCCGGGGATCGCGCCGATGACGGGCGCGTCGTCGTCATCATCGAACTCATCGTCGTGGACGATGCCCTCGTCGAAGTCGTCGCCGATCATGGGCTCGGCCGGCTGCTGGCGGAGCACCGGCCGTGGCGGCTCGTACCGCTGGGCCGCGCGCTGCGCCGCGAGCCGTTCGTTCGGCGAGGGGGAGTAGCGGCTGCTTTCGAGCGCGCGGCGCACTTCGCGGGCAGCGCCGGGAGCGGAGGTATCGCCGCGAATCGTGCTGTAGGCCTGGGCGATCGGCGCCTTCTTGTGGTCGGTGCGGGTGGTGCAGCCATCGTTTCGCACCCAGCAGGCGGGGTGGTGCATGACACCGCACCCTTCGCAGCGCAGGACCGCTTCGCCTTCTTCAAAGGCGCGGTCGCAAAGGGGGCAGAAACGTTGGTACTGAACGGTCACAAGCCGGTCCCCGGAGTGACGCAGTATCGAGCGCCCTGTCGCCCATCATCAAGCCTCCTACCCGTGGGGGCCAGCGAAAACGGAAAGGCGCGGGATCAGCCGAGGAGCGCTTCGACCTCGCTCCGGCGGGGGAGCGACGGGGCGGCGCCGTGGCGGGTGACGGAGATTGCGCCGGCGGCACAGGCGAATCGCACCGCCTCGCGGAGGGTCCGTCCTTCGGCGATGGCGACGGCGAGCGCGCCGCAAAATGCGTCGCCGGCGGCGACGGAATCGACCGCCTCGACGGGGAAGGCGGGAATGCGTTCGGCCTTGCCTTCGTGGGCGAGGACGACGCCCTCGGGGCCGAGCGTCAGGCAGACCGCCTGGCCGAACCCGGCGAGCGCGAGCGCGCGGGCTTCGTGGCCGCCGCTGCCGGGAGCCAGCATCGCCGCTTCGACTTCGTTCAGGACGAGGATGGCGGCGAGCCGACGGAGCTCCGGGGGATGGCCGACGATTGGCGCGGGGTTGAGGAGCACCGGGACACTGGCGGCGACGGCGATATGCGCCGCGGCGAGGTTCGCGTCCATCGGCGCCTCGAACTGCAGGAGCAGGGCGCGAGACGCCTCGATCACCGGGCGGGCGGCTTCGACCTGCGCGACGGGGATGGCAAGGTTCGCGCGGGGTGCGGAGAAGATGCTGTTTTCGCCGCCGGGCAGGACAACGGGGACGGCAACGCCGGTGCCGGCGGCCGGGTCGCGGGCGACGTGGGCGGTGTCGATGCCGTCGGCGGCGAGGGCGTCGAGCAGGGGCCGGGCAAAGGCGTCGTCGCCGACGCGGCCGATGAGTGCGGCATCGGCGCCGAGGCGGGCGGCGGCTATCGCCTGGTTCAGGCCCTTGCCGCCGGGGTGCATCGCGACGGCATCGGCGAAGAGCGTTTCGCCGGCGAGCGGCAGCCGCGGCATGCGGAAGACGATGTCGAGGGTGCAACTCCCGAGGACCGCGATCCGGGGCCGGGCAGGCATGCCGCCAAGCGTACGGCGGGGGCCGATGGCGGCAAGTGGAGGGTAGCGGTCGCGGGCAGTAGGCTTCGGCGCATGGCTGTTCGCATCCTCGGAATTAACGGGAGCCTGCGCCCGCGCAGCTCCGCCGACCGGGCGCTGCAATTCGCGTTGCGCGCCCTCGAAGCACGCGGGGCGCAGTGCGACGCCTTCGAGATCGGCAACCTGCCGCTGCTCGATGGCCGCCCCGACGAGTCCTATCCGCCGGCGGTCGGCGCGTGGCGGGCTGCGTGCGAAGCAGCGGACGCGTTCGTCATCACGATCCCGTCGTACCATGGCGCGGCGCCCGGCGGCCTGAAGAACGCGCTCGACTTCGTGGACGTGCCGCACGTGGGCGGCAAGCCGTATGCGCTCATCGGGATTGCGGGGGGCGACGCCGAACCGGGCGTCACCGACGTGGCCCGGGTGATGCGGCACATCGGCGGGGTCGCCGCGGTGCCGGATGTCGTGATTTCGCGGGCGGCGGAGCACTGGGGGCGCGGCGAAGAACCCGCGAACAAGAACGTCGAGGTCGCGATCCACAAGGTCGCGGAGGACCTGCTGACCCTGTGTGCGCTGCGGGACGAGGGACGCCTGCCGGCGCCATGACCGGGGACGACCCGGGCGCGCGCTTCTGCCCCGAATGTGGGCATGCGCTCGAAATTGGTGCGAAGGGGCGGCCGGTGTGCCCGGCGTGCGGCTTCGTGCGCTACCGCAACCCGGCGGCCGGCGTGGCGGTCGTGCTGCGCGACGCGGCGGGGCGGGTGTTGCTGGGGAGGCGGGCCACCGGCG
>JBLNCO010000288.1:0-5235 GCA_050260715.1 Hyphomicrobiales bacterium
TGGACATGGGGCAGGCTTCTCCTCCTTGCGCTTGGAAAGAGAAGTCTGCCCCACCCGGCTCTCGCTGTGACTACCGTCTTTCGCGATCCCAGGGTGTCGGTACCACTCGTGGACTGTGGAGTCTAGGCGAGAGTCGCGCGGCCGGGTGCGCTAAGCTCGGGATGTGGGCGAAGTGGAACTGAACTTCGGCGAGGCCGAGCGGCTGCTCCGGGAGTCGGAGTTCCTCGACTGCCGGCAGATCTGGTCCTCGAACTACGTGTACCTCGCGCGCATGTGCTCGCCGGACGGTCAGCCGTTCGCGGCGATCTACAAGCCGCGCGACGGAGAGCGCCCGCTGTGGGACTTCCCCGATGGCACGCTCTATCGGCGCGAGGTAGCGGCGTACCGGCTCGCGAACCTGCTCGGCTGGCAGTTCGTACCGCCGACCATCGTGCGAACGGAGGGGCCCGAGGGGCTCGGTTCGCTGCAGCTGTACATCGGCCACGACCCGCAGTCCCACTTCTTCACGCAACGCGAGACCCCGGAGCTGGTGCCGCAGCTGCAGCGGATGGCGGTGTTCGATTATGTCGCGAACAACGCCGACCGGAAGGGCGGACACTGCCTGCTCGATGAGCAACGGCGCATCTGGGGTATCGACCACGGGCTCTGCTTCCACGCCGACTACAAGATGCGCACCGTCATCTGGGACTGGTCCGAGGAGCCCATCGCCGAGGAGTGGCTGGAGGCGGTGGAGGCAGCCCGGGGGCACGTCGAGGCGGGGGACGAAGAGGCGGCGCCGCTCCTCGAACTGCTCGACGGCTCGGAGCGGAAGGCGCTCGTCCGGCGCATGGAAACGCTGCTGGCCGACCGCGTGTACCCGCGGCCGGGACCGCACCGGCACTACCCCTGGCCACTGGTATGACGCGGGCTCGGCGTGGCCGGTAGAATCCGGCGCCGAAGGAGAGCGCCATGCAGACGGTTTCAGTCGGAAACGTTGAGATCACGCCCGTGCTCGACACGGACGTGTTGATGAACCCCGAGCACTTCCTGCCGCGACACGCAAAGGCGTTCATGGCGGAATACGGGCACCTCGCGGACGAACGGGGGCTGTTCGGCATGAGCATCACCTGCTACGCCGTGCGCTCGGCGGGCAAGACGATCCTCGTCGACACGGGCATCGGCGGGCGGCGGCGGCCGGGCTTCCCGCGGGGCAAACTCCCGGACGCGCTGGCGGCGCTGAACATTGCGCCCGAAGACATCGACCTCATCGTCAACACCCACCTGCACATCGACCACGTGGGCTGGAACACGGTGACGGACGAAGACGGGACGTCGCGCATCTTCTTCCCGAAGGCGAAGTGGATCATCCAGCGGACGGAGTGGGAGCACTGGATGCAGCCGCAGTTCCTCGACGAGCCGTCGAACGACCACCTGGTGGAGTGCGTGGCGCCGCTGGAGAAGGCGGGGCGCGTGGAGCTGGTCGATCACGAGCAGCCGCTCGACCAGAACCTGACGTTCATCCCGACTCCCGGCCACACACCGGGGCACGTGGCGATCGGTGTGTACTCGAACGGCGAGAAGGCGGTGATCATCGGCGACGCGAGCCACCACCCGGTGCAGCTTGACCACCCGGACTGGTCGCCAGCGGCCGATACCGACCCGATTCTTTCGGCGAAGACCCGGGACAGGCTGTTCGACGAAGCGGCGGACGACGCGCGGCTCTGGATCGCGGGGCACTGGAAGCACCCGGGGCTCGGGCGGATCGTCCGGCTCAACGGAAAACGGGTGTTCCAGGCGCTCTAACGCGTTGCCCACGAGCCGGGCGGCCTGTAGCGTTCGCCGCGTGAGAGGCGTCCGGGCGGCGGCTGTCGTGACGGTATCGCTGGTCGCTGGCTACCTCTGGAGCGGCGCGGCGCTGTCTGACTTCGCCTTCGCCCAGGAACCGCTCTCGGTCGCCGTGACGAACGCCGGCGACGGGATCGAAGGTGCGGTCTGCCCCGACGACGCACTCTGCACGCTGCGCGCGGCCATCGCGCTGGTGAACGCGGACGAGGGCACGGACGAGTACCACATCACGTTCGCTCCGGAGCTCTTCGGGGATGCCGGCGCGGTCGTGGCCCTCGCGTCGCCGCTGCCACCGGTAAGGCGGGCCAACGTCGTGATCGATGGGCACGGCGGGACTCTCGATGAACGCGTGGTGATCGATGGCGGCGCGATCGAGGGGGCGGCCGAAGGGCTGCGGCTGGAGGGCGAGGGCGACCGCGTGGCTGACATCGCGGTGCGGAACTTCGCGACGGCGTGCGTGGTACTCGCGGGCGCCTCGCAGGCAGTGACCGGCAGCACGGTGGATGCGTGCGGTGCGGGCGTCGCCGTCCTCGGGGAGGGAGCGACCGTCGCCGGGAACGAAGCCGGGCTGCATCCCAGGGAAGGGGACACGGTGACGATGCTCACCGGGATCTCGGTGCAGGCTTCGAGGGCGCTGGTGGGGCAGGACGGCGGGCAGGGCGCCCCGAACCACGCCGGAAACGTGCCCACGGGCGTGCAGGTCGGCGGCGAAAGCGGCGGCGTGGCGATTTCGGACATCTCGGTGAGTGGCAACGTGATCGGCCGTGCGCCCGACCTGACGGACACGCCAGTCGGCATCGGGGTGCAGATCCGGCCCCCGGCGAATGCGATCCTCGTGGCGAACAACAACCTCGCGAACTCGAGCGTGGCGGCCATCCAGGTGACGGACGGCGAGGACTCGCCGGTGTCGGGCGCCACCTTCCGCGGGAATACGTTCGAGATCAGTGCGGGGATGGCCATCGACCTGGGCGCCGACGGCGTCCGGAACGCCAACGATGCGGGCGACGAAGACACCGGCCCGAACGGCTTTCTCAACCACCCGGAGATCACGCGGCCGACGCAGTCGTCGATCACCGGCCAGGCTGAGGGCTGCGGTGGGTGCACGGTCGAGATCTACCTCGCGAGCCACACCCCGGGCGGCGCGACGGACTACGGCGTCACGCCGCTGCCATTCGGGACGGTCGGGACGCTGCCGGAGGGCCAGTTCCTGCTGGGGTCGCCGGCGGTGGTCCCCGGCCAGTGGGTCATCGCGCTGGTGACCGACCCGGAGGGCAACACGTCCGAGTTCGGGCGGAGCGCTCGCGTGGGGACGGGGGTGGTGCAGTGCGGCAACAGGACACTGCACCCCGGCTGGAACCATGTCGGCTACTTCGGGGCGGTTCCGCTGCCCCTGAACAACGAGTTCCCGGGCGGCACCGCGGGAAGCGCGGTGAGTGCGATTTACCAGCTCGAGGATGGCAGTGGCGAATTCCTCCACTGGTTCGCCGATGAACCCTTCTCACGCACGCTCACCACGCTGCAGCCGGGCGAGGCGTACTGGTTCTACGCGGAAGCCGGGTTCTCGCTGCCCGACGGCTTCGCGCTGAGCACGGGCCTGCCGGTGGAGTTGAAGGCCGGCTGGAACGACTTCGTCTACTTCGGGGCCACGGTGGACGCCGCGGACGCGCTTAGTTCGGTCGCCGGCACGTACGACTCGGTGTTCCGATACACGAACACCGGCCTCACGGAGGGCTGGAAGGTCTGGGCGCCCGGCGCGCCGGGCTACGCGGTTGGCTTCGACGACCTCCAGGCGTGCGAGACATACCAGGTATTCGTGACCGAAGACGCCACGCTGGTCCCGCCCCAGCCCTAGCCGGACGCCAACGCTATACTCGGTCGATCAACGGGCGGGCGAAGGCTGGAGGTAGGCGATGAACGTGGAAATCCGACCCTGCCGGGACAGGGAAGAGCTCGCCGACTACGGGAAGATCGTCTCGTACGTGTTCGCTTCGAACGAGGGCATGGACGAGGAGCTGGAGTCGACGCAACCGGAGTGGACGACCTGCGGGTTCGTCGACGGGAAGATGGTGGCGACGATGGGCACGTTCCCGTTCACGGTACGGTTCAACGGCGTACCCGTGCACATGGGCGGCGTGACGGCAGTGGGGACGCTGCCGCAGCACCGGCGCAAAGGGCTCCTCCGGCGCATCATGACGCAGGGCCTGGCGACGATGCGCGACCGCGGGCAGAACATCGCCATCCTCTGGGCGAGCATGGGGGCGATCTACCAGCGCTTCGGATACGGGCTGGCGAGCACGGAGGTGATGTACCGCTTCGACCCGCGCGACGCCCGGTTCCAGGAGGAGCTGCCAGTCCCGGGGAGCGTGGAGCTGACGAACCCGGAAGCGGCGATGCCGGTCATCAAGCCGCTGTACATCGAGTACGCCACGCCGCGGAACCTGCTCATCCACCGGGCGATGCCGCTCTGGCAGGCGAGCACGCTGCGCCCCGAGAAGAAGGGCGAACCGGTGTACGTCGCCATCTACCGGAACGCGGAAGGCACGCCGCGCGGGTACGTGGTGTACCAGACGCGCGAGGACTCGTCGTTGCGGCCGGGGCCCGACCAGCTCCTGGAGGTGAAGGACTACATCGCGCTGGACATCGAGGCGTACCGCGGGCTCTGGGAGTTCCTGTGGCGGCACGACCTCGTGGGGCGCATCGTCATCCGCGGGGCACTGCCCGAAGACGACCCGGCGCCCGACCTGCTGCTCGAACCGCGCGCGCTCCAGCGCTCGACCTACGACGGCATCTGGATGCGGATCGTCGACGTGGAGAAGGCGCTCGCGTCGCGGCCGTACGGGCAGCGGGGCGACCTGCGCATCGCGTTCGAAGGCGACGAGATGTGCCCGTGGAACAACGGGACCTACGTGCTGGCGACCGATGGCCCGACGGCCGACGTGGCCCGCAAGGACCGCGTGCCGGACCTGACGGTGAACCCGAACGCGCTGGCATCGCTGCTCTCGGGACACCGGTCGGCGACGCAGCTGGCACGGGCGGGCCGGCTGACGGCGCGGGACGAGCAGTCGCTTCGCCTCGCGGACGCGATGTTCGCGACGGAGTACCGGCCGCACACGCCGAATGGGTTTTAGTGGGCTGTTAGCTGTTAGCTATTAGCTGTTGGCTTCGGCGCGGGTCGGGTTGGGGTGAGTTCGGAGAGCTGTCGTGGGCGGGGCCTTGCCGCCGAACGGCGGCGGGAGCCAGAGGGTCCGCAATCGCCGATAGCCGATCGCCGAAAGCCGATAGCCGCTACGAGCCAACAGCCTCCTTAACGTCCCGCAGGCGGCGGATGGAGCCGAGGACCTTGTCCTGGTCGTCGGTGAGGTGGCGGACAATGATGTCGGTGTAGCCCATGTCGCGGTAGCGCTGGAACTG
>JBLNCO010000289.1:0-6738 GCA_050260715.1 Hyphomicrobiales bacterium
CCCTCGTTGTAGTCGGTGTGCTCGCCGATGAGGTTGACGCGGCCGGGCGCGCGGACCACGACCGCCGGGGCGCTGCCGAAGGCAGCTTCGAACGCGGTCCGGGCATCGGTGGTGGGGGCGGTCACGCCTTCGACTGTAGCACCGGGCCGGGCCGGGCGGCCGTGCTACTGGCCGCCGGCTGGCTGGGTCGCGAGGTCGCCGCGGCGGCGGCGAGCCACCGCCTCGTCCTCGCCGAGCATCTGCTCCGCCCGGTCGGCCTGCTCCTGCTGGTAGGTCATCCGGTAGAGGTTCGCGTACACGCCGTTCTTCGCCAGCAGTTCGTCGTGCGAGCCGATCTCGACGATGCGGCCCTGTTCGAGCACCACGATGCGCGTGGCTTCGCGGATGGTCGACAGCCGGTGGGCGATGACGAAGGAGGTGCGGTCCTTCAGCAGCTCGCGGAGGGCCCGCTGGATGATGACCTCCGTCTGCGTATCGACGTACGCCGTTGCTTCGTCGAGCACGAGGATGCGGGGCGAGGCCAGGATGGCGCGCGCGAAGCTGATGAGCTGCCGCTGGCCGACGGAAAGGTTCTGGCCGCGCTGCTGGAGCACGGTGTCGTACTTCTCCGGGAGCCGCTCGATGAAGTCGTCGGCGCCGACCGCACGGGCCGCGCGCTCGATCTCCTCCTGCGTGGCCTCCGGGCGGCCGTAGGCGATGTTCTCGCGGACGGTGCCCGAGAAGAGGTACGGGTTCTGGAGCACGGTGCCCATATGCCGCGTGAGCGACCGGCGCTTGATGTCGCGGATGTCGTGGCCGTCGATGCGGATGGCGCCGCCGGTCACTTCGTAGCCGCGGCTGACAAGCGAGGTGATGGTCGTCTTCCCGGCGCCGGTGTGACCGACGAAGGCGATCGTCTCGCCGGGCGCCACGTGGAGGTCGATGTCGCGGAGGATGGGCACGCCTTCGACGTAGTGGAAGTCGACGTGGTCGAAGTCCACGCGCCCTTCGACGTGGTCGAGCTCGATGGCGCCGGGGCGGTCCTGGATGCGCGGCACCGTGTCGAGCACCTGGAAGATGCGGTCGCCGCCGGCCATGGCGCGCTGCAGCATCGTGTACTGGAGCACGAGGTCGCGAATCGGGTCGAAGAAGCGCGTGACGTAGATGGTGAACGACGTCAGGACGAGGAAGAGGTGGCCGGCGTTGACGGCGTCGCTGTGGAGGGCACGGAGGCCGCCAACGATGACCACGAGCGCCATGGCGATCGCCACTGCGAGCTCGATGACGGGCATGATCGCGGCGCTGAGCATGCCGGCGAAGATGTTGGCGTTCCGGTTCTCCTGGTTCAGGGCGTCGAAGCGCTTCGAGTTCTCATCCTCGCGTGACATGGACTGCACGGCGCGCACGCCGGAGACGTTTTCGGCGAGTGTGCCGTAGAGCGCGCTGATCTTGACGCGGACATTGATGAAGGCGCGCCGCGCCAGCCGTGCCCAGAAGACCATCACGATGACCAGCGGCGGCACGATCGCGAACGTCACGAGCGCGAGCTGCCAGTCGATAGCGAGCAGCACGACGACGACGATGGCGAGACCGATGACGTCGGCCGCGAAGGTGAGCGAGCCGCTCGTCAGGAGGTCCTGCACGACGGTAACGTCGGAGGTGAGGCGGCTGATCATGCGGCCCACTTCCATCTCGTCGTAGAAGCTGAGCGAGAGGCCCTGCATGTGGTCGTACATGTCGGTCCGCAGCTTCAGGAGGAGCCGGTTCCCCATCCAGGCGGTCGTGATCTGCTGGGTGAACTGGGCGGCCCAGCCGAGGAGGGCCATGCCGAGCATGACGGCGAGCAGGACCATCACCTGCTTCTCGTCGTGTTCGACGCCCGCTTTCACGGTGAGACCGATGAGGAGTGGCTGCAGGAAGCTGGTGAGGGCGAACACGATCATGCAGCAGAAGGCGAGGATCGCGTGCTTCTTGTAGAGCGCGATGTACGGCATGATGCGCCGCACGACACGCGCGTCGTAGACCTTGCCGAGTTCTTCGTCGTCCCAGCCGTCGGCGTTGCGGCCGCGGTGGGGACCATTCATCTGGCCGCCGATCCCGGAGCTCCAGCCACCGGCGCCGGCGCCACCACCCCAGAAGCCCATGCTAGTTCTCCCCCCGAACGGCCATCGACGGCCCGATCAGCAGTGTTTCGATTCGCATGTCAGGCGCCCCCACCCGTGGCCCCGAGCCGGTCGGGGCGGAGCGGACCGCCATCCTTGCCGGTGCCGCGATGGTGCGGGCCCGGGAGGGACGGCTCGTGGTGGCCCGGCTGGTGCTGTTGGGCCGTGTGCACGACTTCGGGCGCGTGGTGGCCGAGCGCTTCTTCCTGGTCCTTGAGCTCCAGGTCGAAGATCGCGCGGTAGAGGCCCTCTTCGCGCAGGAGGTCTTCGTGGCGGCCGCGCTGCACGACACGGCCGTGGTCGAGCACGATGATTTCGTCGGCCCGCATCACGGTCCGCAGGCGCTGGGCGATGACGAACGTGGTGCGGCCCTTCATGAGCTCCTGCAGCGCCTGCTGGATGAGGAACTCGGTCTGGGAGTCCACGCTCGCGGTGGAGTCGTCGAAGATGAGGATCCTCGGGTTCAGCAGCAGCGTGCGGGCGATGGCGATGCGCTGCTTCTGGCCACCGGAGAGGGTCACACCACGTTCGCCGACCCATTCGTCGTAGCCGTAGGGCAGGCTCATGATGAAGTCGTGGATGCGGGCGGCTTTCGCCGCGCGAATAATCTCTTCCTCAGTCGCTTCCGGCCGCCCGTAGGCGATGTTCTCGCGGATGGTGCCAATAAAGAGGAAGACGTCCTGCTGGACGATGCCGATCTGGCGGCGCAGCGATTCGAGCGTGACGTCGCGGATGTCGACGCCGTCGATGGTGATCGCGCCCTTGCTGACGTCGTAGAAGCGCGGGATGAGGTTGACGACGGTGGACTTACCCGAGCCGGTCGGGCCGAGCAGTGCGACCACCTGGCCGGGCTTCGCATCGATATCGACGTCGCTCAGGACGGCGCTCACGTTGTCGTAGGCGAAGCTGACGCCATCGAAGCGGACGTGGCCGACCACGTTCTCGAGCGGCCTGGCATCGGGCTTCTCCTGCACTTCGGACTGCGCATCGATGAGTTCGAAGATGCGCTCGGAGCCGGCGGTCGCGCGCGAGAAGAAGGTGATGGCGAAGCCGGTCATGCGGATCGGAAGCTGCAGCAGGTTCAGCCAGAGGACAAAGGCGAGGAGGTCGCCTTCACGGAGGTCGCCCTTCGAGATGAACCATGCGCCGATGCCCACCGTGAGCGCGACCTGGAACTGGCCGAGGCCCTGCAGGAGCGGGCTCTGCATGGCCATGATCTTCGAGGAGAGGAAGCTGAGGTTCGCCTGCTTGAGGGAGGCGTCGTGGAACTTCTTGCTCTCGAACTCCTCGCGGCTGAAGGCCTTCACCACACGGATGCCCGTGAGGCCCTCTTCGGCGACCTGCGTCATCTCCGCCTGGTTTTGCTGGATTTGCAGCCAGACCGGGCGGATGAGCTTCGCCATCACGAAAGAGCGCCAGATCATGACCGGCAGGGTGACGATGGAGACCAGCGCCAGCTGCCAGTTGATGATGAACATGCCCGTGATGGCGATGGCGAGCACGAGGAGAATGTTGATGGTCCGCAGCAGGCCCATCGAGAAGAACATCCGGATGCCTTCCACGTCCTGCGTGACGCGGGACATGATCTGCCCGGTCTGCACCTTGTCGTGGTAGGCGTAGCTGAGCCGCTGCAGGTTGTTGTAGATGTCGTTGCGGATGTCGTAGGCGACGCTCTGTCCGATGGTTTCGCCCAGGTACTGCTGGCCGAAGGCGGCGAGGCCGCGGCCGACTGCGAAGGCGACGATGGCGAGCGCCCCGAATATCAGCAGACCTTCGTTGCCAGCGAGACCGGTAATCCTCTCGTCGGAGCCCCGGAGCGGCTTCAGCCCGAACTCAATCGCATAGCGAATGAGCAGCGGGCTGACCATCATGAAGGCGCTGGAGAAGATGACGGAGAGCGTCGCGACAACGACTCGCCCGCGGTAGGGCCGCAGGTACGGAATCAGTCTCCAGAGATATCGCAAAGTTTGTCCCTTCCTCGCAAGCGAGGCTATCACACCTTCACGCTAACGTAAATGTCTGTGGGGGCCCGCCTCGATGCCTGCTATTGACCTTACAACGCCACTTCTCCGGGCCGGGCGCGCTCTTCCGGGGCCGTGCCTGCTAGCGAAGACCAGGGTGTGCAAGCGCACCGCCGACGGCGATTGACGCGGCCGCCAGCGCAGGCCGATACTTCCGAACATCTGTGCGAAAGACGAGGCCGTGACGTGATGCAGCCGGAGTGCGCCACTCATGCCTAAGCCACCGCCCGCCTACCCCGTGCCGGCGGTCCGGCCAATCCCGCCGGAGATCGTGGCCGAGGCGATCGTCGCGGAGCTTGAAGGCAAGCCCACCGACGTGACGGTCCGGCGGCTGGAGGCGCGCGAGGCCCGCTACGGCGAGTGGCCGGAGGGCATCGACCCGCGGCTGGTGGAGGTGCTGGCGAAACGCGGCATCGAACGGCCCTACGTGCACCAGGCCGCCGCGATGGGCGAGGCGCTCGCCGGGCGGAACGTGGTGGTCGTGACCCCCACCGCGAGCGGCAAGACCCTCTGCTACAACGCGCCGGTGCTCTCGACCGTCCTGCGGAACCGTTCGGCGCGGGCGCTCTACCTCTTCCCCACCAAGGCCCTCGCGCAGGACCAGCTCGACGAGCTGCACGGGCTCATCACAGACCTGGGCGAAGAAATCGGCACCTTCACGTACGACGGCGACACACCCGGCGATGCCCGGCGGGCGGTGCGCGCGGCGGGGCACATCGTGCTCACGAACCCCGACATGCTGCACACGGCCGTCCTTCCCCACCACACGAAGTGGACGAAGCTGTTCGAAAGCCTTGAGTACGTGGTCATCGACGAGCTGCACATGTACCGGGGCGTGTTCGGGAGCCACGTCGCGAACGTTATCCGGCGGCTGCGGCGCATCTGCCAGTTCTACGGGTCGGACCCCACGTTCATCCTCTGTTCGGCGACGATTGCGAACCCCGGGGAGCTCGCGCGGGCGCTCGTGGGCGACGACGTGACGCTGGCCGATGACAACGGCGCACCGGCGGGCGAGCGGCTGGTGGTGGTGTACAACCCGCCGGTGGTGAATCGCGAGCTGGGCATCCGCCAGTCGTCGTTGAAGGCGACGCGGGACATCGCGGCACGCCTCATCCGCTCCGGGGTGCAGACGATCGCCTTCGCACCGAGCCGGGTGCGCGTCGAACTGCTGCTCACCTACCTCCGGGAGGCGCTTCGAAACAAACCGGGCGACGCCGAGCGGGTGGCGGGCTATCGCGGCGGGTACCTGCCGAACGAACGGCGGCGGATCGAGCGCGGACTTCGCGATGGAAGTGTGCGCTGCGTGGTGGCGACGAACGCGCTCGAGCTCGGCATCGACATCGGCGGGATGGGCGCGAGCGTGGTGATGGGCTACCCGGGAGCGCTGGCGAGCCTCTGGCAGCAGTTCGGCCGCGCCGGGCGGCGGCACGAAACGTCGCTCTTCGTGCTGGTCGCATCGTCGAACCCGCTCGACCAGTACGTGTGCGCGAACCCGGACTTCGTGTTCGAACGGAGCGTCGAGCGGGGGCTCATCAACCCCGACAACCTGTTCGTGCTGGGCAGCCACCTGAAGTGCGCCGCCTTCGAGCTGCCATTCACAGCAGGGGAGGTGTTCGGCCCCCACACGGACGAGTTCCTCGACATCCTTTATGAGGAAGGCGTGCTGCAGCGTTCGGGGAACCGCTACCACTGGATGAGCGAGGCGTACCCGGCCGAGCAGGTCAGCCTGCGGACGGCGAGCACCGACAACTTCGTGATCATCGAACAGGGGCCACAGCCGAAGGTCATCGGCGAGTGCGACCGGCCGAGCGCGCCGCTCCTCATCCACGAAGATGCCATCTACATCCACCGCGGGCAGCAGTACCAGGTGGAGTACCTCGATTGGGACGACAAGAAGGCGTACGTCACGCCCGTTTCGGTCGACTACTACACGGATGCCCAACTGGCGGTGGAACTGAAGGTGCTCGAAAGCTTCCGGCAGGAGGGTGCGGCGGCGGGGAGCCACGAACTGGGCGAAGTGGCGATCACCTACCTGGCGACCATCTTCAAGAAGGTGAAGCTGCACACGCACGAGAACGTCGGATGGGGGAAGATCGCCATCCCCGAGGAGAACCTGCACACCTCGGCCTACTGGCTCAGCTTCGACGAAGCGGCCAGCCGCGGACTCGGGCGGGACGAGCTGGCGGCCGGGCTCTCGGGCATCGCCCACCTCATGCGGAACCTCGCGCCCGTGTACTGCCTCTGCGACGCCCGGGACATCGGCAGCGAGGCGCAGGTGCGTTCGCCGCACAACCAGCTGCCGACGGTGTTCCTGTACGACAGCATCCCGGGCGGTGTGGGGCTCACCGAGACGCTGTTCGAACTGCGCGACCAGCTGGTCGAGGCGTCGCTGGCGGTGCTCCGGACGTGCGAGTGCGAAAACGGCTGCCCTTCGTGCGTTGGGCCGCAGGTGGAGCAGCAGAGCCCGGCGAAACGGGCGGCGCAGCGGCTGCTCGAGCGGCTGGGCGGCTAGCGTCGGCGCGCGCACTCCGGGTAGTGCCGCTGGAACGCCGCCGTAACCCGGCCGCTCGCCGCGG
>JBLNCO010000290.1:0-2658 GCA_050260715.1 Hyphomicrobiales bacterium
CCCGCTGCGAGCGCAGCCCCGCAGCCCAACGGAAACGGGAACGGCTTCCACATGGCGCTGAAAACCCAGCTCACCGGCTCCGACGCGCGCGCCGAGCGTCTCGTGCGGCAGGTGCGCTCCGAGCTCGAAGACCTGCGGCAGTCCATCACCCGCATCCGCGAGATCCCCGAAGCGCTGACCGAGCTCGACCTCGCCGCGGTCGCGGCTGACCCCGATGCTGCGGCGGCCCTGCCGCCGGGCCTCCTCGTCCGGGCGCTCATCGAGGCTCGCGAGCGGAACAACCGCCTCGAAAAGCGCATCGCAAAGCAGCGCGACCGCATCGAGCGGCTGGAAGAGAAGGTGCGCGACCTGAAGCAAGAGCGGGCCTGGCTGCGTGGCCGCATGGAAACGTTCGAAGACGTCATCGCCGCGTTGCACGCGAACATCGAGGACCTGCGGCTGCACCGCGATAGTGCTCGCGCCCTTGGCATCGGCGCCGAGAGCCCGGCGCTGCCGGCGCCCGCCCCGGCGGCCGGCGAGCAGGAACGATCGTGAGCGCTGCGCCGCGGGCACTCGCGCCAGCGCATCGGCCCTGGCGCCGCCGCGATCTCGCGGCCGAGCTGCGGGAGCTCCGCGAGCGCGCGCAGGCGCGCTATAGCGAAGCCGACCTGCTCGTCGCCGCCCTCCGCGACCACATTCGCGACCTGCAGATCGAACGCGACCGCCTGCTCGCCGAGCTCGCCCGCCTGCGCGACGAGGCTCGCCGCGCGAACGCCACCTGGCTCTGGCGAGGTTCGAAGCAGAACCGGCAATAGTTCCTCGCCTGGCTGCTTGTTACGTCCCTGCAATCGCGCGCCCTGCGCTTCGACATATCCCCTTACGGCTCCCTCCCTAGCATGGGCTCCAGCCCGGCGCTGCCGGCCACGACTGGAAGGGAAGTGCCATGAACACGAAAGCCGTCATCGCCGGGGTCGCGGGAACCGCCGCGGCCAGCGCGATCGCCGTCACGACTATGCGCCGCGGTTCGAGCACCGACGGCACCGGCGCCGAACAGCGCATGTCCGAGCTGCGCCGCCATCTCTCGGACATGATCGCGCTCGACACCGAGGTGCTGAACGCGGTTCGGCGGCAGCTCAAATCGAGCCAGCTCGATTCGTACCCGGAAGCACTGGCCATCGCCGAAGAGATCGAGCGCACGCTCGAATCGCACCTCGAGAAGCTCGATGAAGAGCTCGAAGCGATGGGCGGCGCCAGCCAATCGGCGCTGAAGAGCGTCGCCGCAGGCGCGATCGGCATGACCGCGCTGGTCATCGACAGGCTTCGCACCGAGCCGGTCTCGCGGATGATCCGCGACGACTACGTGGCGCTGAGCCTGGTCGCCATCAGCTACTCGATGCTCCACACCACCGCGCTGAGCATGGGCGCCCAGACGCTCGCCGATGCCGCCCAGCTCTGCCTCGAACAGACCACTCCGCTCGTCGTCCGCATCAGCGACGAGATGCCGCGCATCGTCGCCCTCGAGCTCGAACGGAGCCAGGTGCCGATGCAGCCGGAAGCCGGCGAGGCAGGCGAGGAGCACGCGCACGAGGCGTGGCAACAGGGCGCGCAGCAGGAGCACCAGGGTTTCTAAGCCGAACCACCCGCATGTTCGCCGTGTCCCGCTCGGGGCGCTCCGGGGCCTCGCGCTCGGCCTCACGCTGTCGTTCGTGAACCTCATCGGCGCCTTCCTCACCGTGCTCGCGCTCGGCGGGCTCGGGGAGTGGTCGCGCGCGCAGTTCGTGGGGCTCTTCGGCCTCGTGGAGGTCTCGACCGGCGCCGCCTTCGTCATCGGCCCGAACATCTGGCACCTGCCCGTCTCCGAAGCGAAGCTCGGGCGGATCCCCGGCGATGTCCGCTTCGCGGCATCGACCATCCTCCTCCCCCACTGGGCCGGCGGCGTCAAGACGATCGCCGGCTTCGCGTTCATGACCTTCGCCGCGGTCCACGAGGGCCTGGGCCCGCGCTCGCTGGCGCTGCCGCTGATGGCGGTCTTCGTCTGCGCCGCCGCCGTCGGGCTCTCGATGCTCTTCGCGCGCCTCGGCGTCGCCCGCCCGGACCTCGACGTCTACGAAATCGTCGTCAAGCGTCCCGGCCACGCCGACTACGCGTTGCCCGGCGTCAGCCTCGGCGCGGCGGTCGTGCAACTGCTGCTGAACATCGGTTCGTTCCCGGGCGTGAAGCTGCTCCCCGCGCACGCGCTCTACGGCCCCGAATATGGCCCTTCGCTGGCGCTTCTCGGCTGGTCGGCGCTGGTATCGGGCGCGTTCCTGGCTGCCGGCTTCTTCGCGTGGTCGGGCCGCATCGCCTGGCGCGCCCCGCGCCCGCAGCAGCGCGAAGCCGAGGAATTCGCCCGTGCCGGCTAGTCGCCAGCCCGCTGCTGTTTCATCAGAATCGCGGGCCCTACACTCACTACAGATGGTCCCCGAGTCCCGCTACTACACCTCGCAGCGGCTGCGGCTCCACTACCTCGTGTGGGGCGACGAATCGAAGCCACCGCTCATCCTCGTCCACGGCACGCGCGATCACGCGCGCAGCTGGGACCGCACCGCCCTCGCCCTCGTCGACCGCTACTGCGTGTACGTGCCCGACCTCCGCGGCCACGGTGACAGCGACTGGTCGATCGGCGGGAACTACTCGATC
>JBLNCO010000291.1:0-3495 GCA_050260715.1 Hyphomicrobiales bacterium
ACATCGAATATGAGCCGGCGAACCCGGGGGTATGGGACCGGATCAAGCGCCGCCTGCGCCGCTAGCCATCGATTTTCGGGTGCTTAACAGCTTTCCACGTACGCTGGACTGAATGATTTCACGCGCCTCCCGGTTCCTGCTGGCGCTCCTGACCGCCGCGGCAGTCGCCGCGTGCTCCGACAAAGACGGTTCCCAGCTGCCGGCGCCGGGAATTGCTTCGCCAGGCGCGGGCGCACCCGCGGTCTCGCCGACGCCAGCGAACGGTGCAGGTTCGCCAACGGCGACCGTTCCTGTCACGAACGGCAAGACGGTGGCGGGCGGGCCGGCCGAGTTCGAAGGCTCGCGGGCGATGGAGCATATCAAGGAGCTCAGCCAGACGATCGGGCCGCGCGTCGCGGGAAGCCCCGAGGCGAAGAGCGCCGCCGAGTACATCGCGAACCAGCTTCGGGCGTTCGGCTACGACACGCAGGTCACCGACTTTACCTATACGGGCGACCGCTTCCGCGCAGGTTCGGTTTCGACCGGAACGCAGTCGTTCGCGAGCTACACGATGACCGGCAGCACGGGCGGGAACGTGCGCGGGCCCGGCGTGTTCGTCGGGGTGGCGGATCCGGCGGGCATCGCGGGGCGTTCGCTGCAAGGCATGGTGGCGATCGCGGACCGCGGCGGTATCCCGTTCAGCGAGAAGGCGGCGAACGTGAAGGCGGCCGGCGCTGTCGGGCTGGTGGTGGCGAACAACGAAGAGGGCGACTTCATCGGAAACGTGGGTAACACCGACCTGACGGTGGTGAGCGTCGACGACGAGGCGGGGGCCGTGCTTCGCAACGCGGCCCAGCAGGGCGCCGAGGTGATCATCGCCTCGGGGAGCGAGCGCACGACAGCGCAGAACGTGCTGGCGCGGGCAACGCCAGGCGGCGCGTGCAGGCTGCTGGTGGGCGGGCACTACGACACCGTGCCGGCGGCGCCCGGGGCGCTCGACAACGCCAGCGGCACCGCGACGGTCCTCGAGCTCGCGCGGGCGATGGCCGCCGATGGGCTCGACGACGGGCTCTGCTTCGCGGCGTTCTCGGCCGAGGAGTCGGGGCTCTTCGGCAGCCAGGCGATGGCGGACGCGCTCGCAGCGCAGAGCGCGCTGCCGAAAGCGATGGTGAACCTCGACATGACGGCGCTCGGCGATTCGGTGGACCTGATTGGCTCGCCGGACCTGACCCAGCGGGCGGACGCGATCGCGGAACGGCTCGGCATCGCGGCGGAGCCAACGACGCTTGGGGAGAACTTCGGGAGCGACCACCAGAGCTTCGAGAAGGTGGGGGCGCCGGTGCTGTTCCTGACGACGAGCGAGCTCGGGCAGTTCCACACGCCGGGCGACACGCTCGCCACGCTCGACCCGGAAGACCTCGAACGGTGCGGGGACCTTGCTTACGCCGTGATCACCGAACTGGCGGCGCAGGTTGCCCGAGGCTAGGTGCGCACCTAGCATGACCGCGTGAGGGGAGCACTCCTGGCCTTTGCCGCCTTCGGGCTGGCGGTCTTCGCTGTTGCGTGTGGCGGGGGCGGCGGCGACTCGCTCGGCGGAGACGGCGACCGCATCACCGACCCGGCGCGCGTGCCGAGCTCGACGCCCATCCAGGACGCGGTGCTCTACAAGATCGAGAACGGGACGATCGCCATCGAGGGCGGCCCGACCGCGACCGTGCAGGCGGACCAGACGGTCACCGGTGGCGGTGGGCGGCAGACGTATACGGTGAAGCCGGGTGACACGTGTTCGGCGATCGCGTCGCAGTTCAGCATCTCGGTCGATGAGCTGCTGAAGGCGAACCGGACGATCGATTCGGATTGCGGGAACCTGCACGAAGGGGACGAACTGGTGATCCCCGGGGCGGGTGGCGGAACGACGGGCAGTGGCAACGGCGGGGCCGCGGCAACACCCACGCCGAACGCGGGCAATGGCGGCCGTGGAAAAACCTACACGGTGCAGGCGGGCGACACGTGTGCGGGTATCGCGGCGGCGAAGGGAACCTCGGCCGACCAGATCATCGCGGCGAACCCGAACATCAACGCCGAGTGTTCGAACCTGCAGCCCGGGGATGTGCTGAAGCTGCCCTAGCTGTGGGCCTCCACGGGAGCGCCCGCCTCCGTGAGCCGTTCCACGGGTAGCCCGAGGGCGATGGCCGCATCGATGAGGCGGTAGTCGTAAAACTCGCGGGTGACGCCCATGCGGGCAAGCTGAACCGATGCGGCGGGGCGCATGCGGATCAGTTCGTAGACGGAGATGGAGCCGGGGATGCTCTTCTGGTCGTTCATCGGTGCCCTCCGGGCGACGCTGACAGAGCTGGCTGCGGGGCGAGCAACGCGGTCACGCCGGCAGGTTACGACGGCCCGTACGGCCGAGACAGGCATCACGCTCAAAAGTTGATTAATATTGCAGGCGCGCGTTACGCGAGCTCGGCGAGGACCTCGGCGGTGTGTTCTCCGAGGCGCGGCGCCGGGCGTCGCAATTCCCAGGGCGTGGCGCTGAGGATGTACGGCGCGCCGGGCATCACGGCGGTGCCGTCGAGCCCTTCGCCGGTGGTCTCGACGAAGTGGCCGCGGTCCCAGAAATGCTGGTCGGCGAGCGTTTCGTCGGGCGAGCGGACGGTGCCCCAGGCCTGGTCGCGCTCCTGGCCGCCGCGGTAGACGTACTCGGCATCGTGGGCAGCGATGAACTTCGCGACTTCGGCGGAGATCTCGGCGGCTTCGGGGGAGCCGCGGCCGGGCTGGCGGGCCTGGGGGCTATCGAACCGCTCCTCATCGAACTGCAGCCCGAAGCCGGATTGCTGGAACCACTCCTTCAGCCGCCGCCAGCTGGCATTGTCGCGGCCGATGCCGAAGAGGATGAGGTCGCGGCCGTCCTTCGCGCGGTGGAGCCATGGCTCGGTGCGGCGGCTTGCGGCGTGGCGGGCGGTCTGGCGAACGACGTCTTCGCGCATGTAGAGCCAGTACGGCATGCCCACTTCGACGGTCTGCGAAAGGGCTTCGTGCGCGGAGGCATCGATGTACTGCCCCTCGCCCGTGCGGTCACGGTGGAGGAGGGCCACGAGCACGCCGTGCAGGGCGTACTGGCAGGCGGTGTTGTAACCCTGGTCGCCGTGGCCGCGGATGGGCGGGGCGCCGGGCGCGTCCTCCGGGTCGTAGCCGTTCATCATCATCGGGCCGCCGAGCGCGAGCGAGACCATGTCCGACGTCTTCAGGTTGGCCCAGGGGCCGTCCTGGCCGAACGGCGTAATCGAACAGGCGATGAGCGCGGGGTTGGCGACGCAGAGGTCGCGCGCCGCGAGGCCGAGGGCGCCCAGCGCGCCTGGCGGGCGGTCTTCGATGAGGATGTCGGCGGTGGCAACGAGCCGCCGGAAGGTCTCGCGGGCGGCTTCGTCGCCTTCGAGGTCGAGTACGACCGAGCGCTTGTTCGTGTTGTAGTACCAGAAGTTAAGCGAGCGGTTCGGGCCGGGGATGTCCTTC
>JBLNCO010000292.1:0-5473 GCA_050260715.1 Hyphomicrobiales bacterium
CTCGTTCGCGCGGTTGACGGCGGCGCTCATCCCGGCGGTGGTCATCGGCGCGGCGCTCTACCTGCCGGCGGGGAGCTTTACGGACCGGCTGGGGCGCACGCGGCCGTTCTTCGCGGGGCAGCTGCTGCTCATCTCGGGGCTGCTCACGGTGGCCCAGACGACGAACCTGGCGGTGGCGGGCGCAGCGGCGGTGGTGGTGTTCGCGGGCAACGTGCTCTGCGTACCGGCCTGGAACGCGGCCGTGATGGACCTCGCGCCCGCGACCCACCGCGGGACGCTGATCGGGCTCTCGGTGGCGCTCAGCGGTCTGGGGCTCGCGATCGGCCCGGCGCTCGGCGGGGCGATCACCGACCTCGCCTCGCCGCAGGCCGTGTTCCGCGTGGCGGCGGGCATCAGCGCGGTCACCGGTGTGGGGGTGCTGCTCTACGGCAGGGCGTACGGGCGGCCGGCGTGGGCGGGTCAGCCGCCGCTGCTGGATTCGCCGGGCGAAGGCTGATTCGACGAGATACGCTGCAGGTTTTCGACGACCACGCCAACCTGCGACTCACTCAGGTGCTCATCGAGCAGGCTGAGGTAGCCCTCGTCCTCGGCTTCGAGGTGGCTGCGGACGAGCGCGTAGAGCCCGTAGAGGAGGGGCTGGAGGTAGCGCGCGTACCCTTCGGCGTCGCCGTCGGTGCGGACGGCTTCGACCACCTGGCGGAGGTCGCCGGTCATGCGCGCGATCGCGTCGTGCTGCACCTCCATCACCAGCGAAGCGCCGCGTTTGCCGATGACGCCATCGACCGCGGGGAAGAGGGTGAACTGTTCGGCGCGGCACTGGGGGAGGAGCACGCCGTCCAGGTAGCGCACGGCGCCATCGAGGGCGGCGAGCGCGATCGGGAACTCGGCGGTGGTTACGGCCCCGCCAGCCACCTGGAGCTGATGGAGCCCATCGTGCAGGGGCTGGCGCGCTTCGCGCAGGGGTCCGATGACGCGGTCAGGCATGCGGGCAGTATAGGGCATGAGGCACCGGGCATGAGACCCGGTCCCCGGCCTCAGCCTTCAGTCCATTTCAGGCGGCGTCGAGCCCGAACTCCTTCGCCAGCAGCTCGTAGGAGCGTTTCCGGGCGGCGAAGGAGTGGGTGATGGTGACGACGACGAGCTCCTCGGCGCTGTAGGTGCGGGCGAGCTCTTCGAGGCGGTCGCGGACGTGGCCGGGGCTGCCCCAGATCGAGGTGCGGCGCTGGTAGGCGATGTAGTCGAGCTCGGCTTCGCTGTAGTCGAGGGCCATCGCCTCTTCGGGCGAGAGGATGCCGCGGCGGCCGGAGCGCCCCGCGGCGATGCGCGCCGCCCAGCGGCTCCACGCGAGCCACTCGGCCTCCTCGTCGGTTTCGGCACAGGTAACCGAGACGCCGACCGAGGCGCGCGGCGCGTCAAGGAAGGGCGAGGGCTGGAACCCCTGGCGATAGCGGTTCACCACCATCTCGCCGCCGTCGGGGTGGATGAAGTGGGCGAAGCAGAAGGCCCAGCGAGCGAGGCGGCGTATTCGCCGCCGGCCGAACTGGACCCCAGGAGCCAGAGCTCCGGCAGCGTGTCACCGAAGGGCATCGCCTGCACGCCGGCGAAGGGATGATCGCCGGGCAGGTCGCCGCTGAGGAAGCCGTAGAGGTCCATCAGCTGCTCGGGGTAGCGTTCGAGGCCCGGTTGCGGCGCGCCCGGAGCGAGGGCACGGGCGGTCTTCGTGTCGCTGCCCGGGGCGCGGCCGACGCCGAGGTCGATGCGGCCGGGAAAGAGCGTTTCGAGCATGCGGAACTGCTCGGCGACCTTGAGCGGGGCGTAGTGCGTGAGCATGACGCCGCCCGAGCCGACGCGGATGCGCGACGTGCGGGCGGCCACCTGCCCGATGAGGATCTCAGGGCTGGCGCTGGCGAGGCCGCCCGAGCTGTGGTGCTCGGCGAGCCAGTAGCGGTGGTAGCCGAGTCGGTCGCAGAGCTCCGCGAGCTCGAGCGTCTCGCGGATGGCCTCGGCGGGGGTGCCGCCGGCGCGAATGGGCGACTGGTCGAGGACGCCGAGCCGCAGGGTCACCGCGAACCCCGGCTCACGTGAGCACCCCCGCGGCGGCGTACTCGACGATTTCGCCGTCGGAGAGGCCGAGGATTTCGCGGAGGACGTAGTCGGTGTCCTGGCCGAGGCAGGGGGCGGCGTTGCGCAGCCTGCCCGGCGTCGCGGAGAAGTGAGTCACGAGACCATCGTACGGCGTGGGGCCCATTTCGCCGTGCTCGAGGGTCACGAAGAACCGGCGGTGCGCGAGCTGCTGGTCCTCGTAGAGGTCTGTGGGGTAGAGCACCGCATAGGCGGGCACGCCGGCCGCCATGAGCTTCGCGGCGAGCTCGCCCGCGTCCTTGCCTTCGCACCAGGCGGCGAGCACCGCCTCGATGTCGGCCTTGCGGGCGATCCGCCGGGCGAGCGTATCGAACTCCGGGGTAGCGAAGGCGCCGAGCGGAGCCACGGCGCAGAGCGCGTGCCACTGTTCCGTGGTTTCGGTGGCGATCGCGATGTAGCGCTCGGTGCCGGCGGTGCGGAAGACGCCGTGCGGGCAGGCGTAGCGCGAATCGTGGCCGGCGGCTGGGGTGTCCACGCCGTTCACGGTGTAGTCGAGCACCAGCGGCTCGAGGAAGTGGATGCCCGCCTCGACCTGGGAGAGGTCGATATGCTGGCCCTCGCCGGTTTTCTGGCGGTAGAGGAGGGCGGCGGTGAGGGCGGCGATGCCGTACTTCGGGTTGATGAAGTCGGTGTAGGCGCCCCAGGGGCCGGCGGGCGGCCGGTCGGGCCAGCCGGTGATGTGGTGGAGGCCGGCGAGCGCCGCGCCCTGCCCGCCGAAGCCGGCATACGTCCGTTCGGGGCCGGTCTGGCCGCGAAGGCAGGTGCTCAGGGCGACGATGCCCGGGTTTATCCGGCGCATGTCTTCGTAGCCGAGGCCGAACTTCGCCATCGTGCCGGGCGTGAAGCTTTCGACCGCCACATCGGCCCAGGCGACGAGCCGCCGCGCGAGCTCCTGGCCCTCGGGGCGGCTGAGGTCGAGCGCCATGCCGAGCTTCGAGGTGTTGTAATCGCCCATGAACTGCGAGCGATTGATCCCGCCGACGCCATCCTTGAACGGCGGGAGCAGGCGCAGAATGTCCGGGCGGGTCATTGATTCGATGTGGATGACCGTCGCGCCGTGGTCGGCGAGGGCCTTCGAGATGATGGGCCCGACGCCCACCCAGGCGAAGTCGGCGACCGTTATGCCTTCGAAGGCCGGGCGGCGCGGGGCGCCGGAAGGCGGCGGCGCGGCCGGCCTGCGTGCGGGCGAAGCAGCGAACGCCTGGTCGGCGCCGAGCGCGGGAGCGGGCCGGTCGAGGACGATGGGCGTGCGCGAAAGCCGGGGCGCCGGGCCCGGGTGCTTGCGGCCGCCGACTTCGACCCAGTAGTCGCGGGCGGCGACGTGGGGGTCGCGGAGGAGGTCGGCGACGGAGTAAATGGCGCCGAGGACGATGCCTTTCTCGGTCGAGAAGCGCTGGATCTCGTGGAGGGTCCGCGTCTTGATGAAGGCGGCGAGCGCATCGAGCGAGGCCATGACCTGCGCGACGGTCAGGCGGCCCTCCATGACGTCGGCGACCCAGTTCGTCCACGTGATGCCCTGGAGCCCGGCGGGGAGCATGCCTTCGGCGGCCGCCCAGCGCATGACCTCGTCGTGGGTGCGGCCGCCGATGCCGGGGAGGGCGATGTTGTAGGCGGCCCAGCCGTCCTTCGCTTCGAGCAGGCGCGGCAGCGTGAGGCCGGGCAGGAGCTGGGCGGGCGGATCGGCGCGTTGCTCGCAGTAGCCGGGCGGGTTGCCTCCGGTGTTGGGCGGGTAGCCGGTGGCGTTCATCAGCGTCCAGACCATCGCCGCCTGCATCGAGACGTCGAGGTGCTGGCCGAGGCCGGAACGGCTGCGCTCGTGGAGGGCGATGACGGCGTCGGCGGCGGCCTGCGCGCCGCCGTGGAACGACGCCTGCGGGAAGCCGACGGGCACCGGCGGGCGGTCGCCGTCGCCCTGGAGGCCGAGCAGGCCGCCGGCGGCTTCGAGGGTCAGGTCGGTGGCCGGCCTCCCGGCGAGCGGACCGTCCTGCCCGAAGGGTGTGACGGAGACGTAGATGAGCGCGGGGTTGATGGCGGCCAGGTCGTCGTAGCCGAGGCCGCGGGCGGCGAGGTGGCCGGGGTCGAACGACTCGACGAGGATGTCGGCGCCGCGGGCGAGGTCGCGAATGACCTGGCGATCGGCTTGATCTTCGATGCCGAGCACGACGCTGCGCTTGCCCATGGCGACCGACGCCCAGTAGAGCGACGCCTCGGGGTCGCCATCGCGGCCGCGCTCGAAGGGGCCCATGTGGCGGGCTTCGGCGCCGCCCGGCGGCTCGACCTTGATGACCTCGGCGCCGAGGTCGGCGAGCAGGCGGCCGGCGAGCTCGGCGCGGCTGGTGGCAAGGTCGAGCACGCGGATCCCGTCGAGCGGGCGGGTGGTCTGCGGTGCGTAGGCGTTGGGTGTCGTCATCGTCCCCTCCCCATGTGACAGGGGAGTCTGTCAGGCGAAGGGGAAGAAGGGCAAATCGCGGGCGGGTAGACTGTGCGGGCAAGGGAGGCGTTGATGGACATCGGGCTGATGGTCGAAGGGCAAAACGGGCTCACGTGGGAGCGCTGGAGCCACATCCTCGCGCTGGCGGAGCGGCTCGGGTTCCCGAGCGTGTTCCGTTCGGACCACTACTTCATCGGGACGCAGCAGGATTCGCTCGAGGCGTACCTGTCGTTCGTGGTGGCGGCGAAGGAGACGCGGCGCATCCGCTTCGGCCCGCTGGTCACGCCCGTGACCTTCCGGCGGCCGGTGAACGTGGGGCGGATGGCGGCGCAGATCGACGTGCTCAGCGGCGGGCGGTTCGTGATGGGCATGGGCGCGGGCTGGAACGAGGCCGAGCACAGGGCGTACGGCATCCCGTTCCCGCCCGTGAAGGAGCGCTTCGACCGGCTCGAAGAGGCGATCCAGGTGGTGCGGAAGATGTGGGAGCCGGGACCGGCGTCGTTCGCCGGGACGTACTACCAGCTCGACGGGGCGGACCCGATGCCGAACCCGGCGCCCGGGCGGTCGCCGCTGCTTATCGGCGGGAGCGGCGAAAAGCGCACGCTGCGACTGGTCGCGCGCTATGCGGACGAGTGGAACTGCACGCAGCTTTCGCCTGACGCGTACCGGCAGAAGCGCGACGTGCTCGAGCGCCACTGCGAGGCGGAGGGGCGGGACCCGGCGAGCATCCGGCGGTCGATGATGGTGTTCGGGATCGTGGGCCCGACGGAACGTGACCTCGACGCGGCGACGGAGCGGCTGATGGGCATGTTCGGCGCGCGGCCGGGCACGACGCCGGCGCAGTTCCGCGAGGGGATGCGCGCGCGGGGGCTCATCGCGGGGAACACGGACCAGGTGATC
>JBLNCO010000293.1:0-15964 GCA_050260715.1 Hyphomicrobiales bacterium
AGGAGTCGCGGCCCACCGCGGCCGCTGCATGTTGCCACCCACCGTCCCCTCCCGGGCGCCGACTTCCCGAGGCCCGGGAGTCGCGGCCCACCGCGGCCGCTGCGTGTTCCCACCCACTGCCCCCTCCCGGATCACCGGTTCCACGGCACGCGCCCCGTCAGTACCGCGACCGATAGGGAGCGCACGGCGCCAGGCGTGCCCACTCCCTTCCGCGTTGCCTGGCTCCCACGTCCCCACGGAATCGACAATCGACAATCGCCAATCGTCAATGGCTCCGCCACCGCCGTACCCCATCGGGTACCCACTCGCCCGATCTCCCCCGGACGCTCCCAGACGGTCGCGGCTCTGACTCCGCACCGGGCACTGGGCACCGGGCACCGGGCACTCTCTACTCGGTACTCGGCACTCGGTACTCGATACTCGATCTTCAGTCGCCCGTCCCGCCCGCCCCCGTGACCCGGTATATCCGTCCGTCGAACGCCAGCATGTACAGCTCCCCGTCGGCGTCCTCCGCGAACGTGGAGATCGGCGGCCCTTCGTCGCGCCACTGCACCGGTTGCACCGCGTTCCCCGCGATCGCGTCCGCAGCCGGCAGACCCCACATCGCACCCGAGCAGAAGTCGGCGTACAGGTAAACGCCGCGCAACGCCGGGATCGCCTCCCCGCGATACACGAACCCGCCCGTCACCGAGCAGTTCCCGGCCTCGTGGCCGTAGTCCGCCACGGGCTGGATCAGGCCGTCCTTGTCGCAGCCGGAGCTCGGCCGGAAGCACTGGAAACCTTCCATGATGTTCCAGCCGTAGTTACCGCCTGCGCGGATGATGTCGATCTCCTCCCGTTCGCCCTGCCCCACATCCCCGGCCCACATGTCGCCCGTCTCCCGGTCGAAGTTGAACCGCCACGGGTTGCGCAGACCGTACGCGTAGGTCTCCGGCCGGGCGCCGCCCGGGCCATCGGCGAACGGGTTGTCGGGCGGGATGCGGTACGGCTGGTCCGCGGTCGCGCCGCGCACGTCCAGCCGCAGGATGCTGCCGAGCAGGTTCCGCGTCAGGTCCTGGCCGTTCCCGTTCGGGTCTCCGCCGGAGCCGCCATCGCCCAGCGCCAGGTACAGCATGCCGTCGGGCCCGAAGGCGAGCTGGCCACCGTTGTGGTTCGAAAACGGCTGCGGCACCGTCAGCAGCGGAAGCTCGCTCGCCGGGTCGATGCGCAGGTTCTCGCGGTTGCCGCTCAGTTCGAACCGCGAAAGCTGCGTCCGCCGCTCGCCCGGCTCGACGTTGTAGTACAGGTAGATGAACCCGTTCTCCTCGAACTCGGCGTCGAGCACCATCCCGAGCAGCCCCTCCTCGTTGCCGCCCCGGCCCGTGCGGTCGCGCTGGTCGAGCACCGTGGTGAGCTCGCGCGGGTCATCCTTCGGGAACGCCACCACCACGCCGTCCTGCAGGGCCACCAGCATCCACGCGGGTGACCCCGGCAGCTGGAGCATCGCGATCGGCCGGTCGAGGTCGGGCAGGTTCGGAAATGCGTCCTCGAAGTCGATATCCGTCGGCACCACGACCCCATCGCCGCCGGGCGTCGCCGTAGCGCTCGCGGCCGTCGGCGACGCCGTTTCCGCGGGCGAAGTCGTCGCCGGCGTGGCGGTGGCGGTCGCCGGCGGTTCGTCGCTGTCGCTGTCGTTCGCCAGTAACGGGATGGTGATCACGACGGCCGCGATCACGACCACGAGGGCCGCCGTCGATCCGAGGAGCGCGGGTCGTTTCATTCACACCTCCGTTGCCGCGATCGGAGCGTTCTTTCGACCCTACCGGTTGCGGCGGCTAGGGCTGGTCAAGCCGCTGCGCCGCGACATCGAGCCCGGCCCGGATGTCCGCCTTGAACCCCTGCTCGCGCAGGATCTTCCCGAGCGACGACACGAACAGCAGCACATTCCCCGGCGACGACGACTCGCCCATCAGGCCTACGCGCCAGATCTTGCCGCGCAGGTCGCCGAGCCCGCCGCCGACTTCGAGGCCATGCCGGTCGAGCAGCTTGCCGCGCACCTCGCTGTCGTTCACGCCCTCCGGGACACGTACGGTGGTCAGCACGGGCAGGCGGTACGCAGCGTCGGCGTGCATCGTAAGGCCCATCGCTTCGAGCCCCGCCTGCAGCGCGCGGCCGTTCCGTTCGTGGCGCGCCCAGCGGCGTTCGAGCCCCTCTTCGAGCACCAGTGCCAGTGCCTCGTGCAGCGCATAGATCATCGAAATCGGCGCCGTGTGATGGTACGCGCGCCGCTCGTCCCAGTACGACTCGAGCAGCGCGAGGTCCAGGTACCACGTGTTGCACGGCGTCTCCCGCGCCCGGATTTTCTCCCAGCCGGCCGCCGAGATCGTCACCGGCGCCACGCCGGGCGGCGCCGAAAGGCACTTCTGCGTCCCCGAATACACCGCATCCGCGCCCCACGCGTCCGATTCGACGGGCACGCCGCCGAGCGACGTCACGCAATCGACCAGCAGCAGCGCGCCAGCCTCGTGCGCCACGCGCGAGATCGGCTCTATCGGCGACGCGACGCCCGTCGAGGTCTCAGCGTGCACCACGCACACCAGTTTCACGTTCCCCGCTGTCCGGATCGCCGTCTCGAGCTCGCCCGCGTCCACCGGCGACCCCCACGGGAACTGCACCCGGGTGACTTCGCCGCCGGCTCGTTCGGCCATTTGCGCGATGCGTTCCCCGAAGTACCCGCAGATCCCCACGACCACGCCGTCGCCTGGCTCCACCAGGTTCATCACCGCCGCTTCCATGCCGCTCGTGCCGGTCCCGGGTGTCACCAGCGTGTGCTCGTTTTCCGTGCGCAGCACCTGCCGCAGCATCGCCCGGCACTCATCCATGATGGTCAGGAACGCCGGGTCGAGGTGGCCGAGCAGCGGCTCGGTCATGGCGCGCAGCACGCGGGGATGCGCGCCGCTCGGGCCGGGGCCCATCAGGATGCGGGTCGGGACGTTCAGCGTGGGGAGAGCACTCATGCCGGTAATCCTACCCGCTCGTCCCGTTCGAGGCAGTCTTGCGCGGCGGCGTATCATTGTCCCCTCATTCCATCGGGCGATTGTCCCGATGACAGGGAGAGAGCCATGACCCAGCCCGAAGCCCCGTCCGCCTCCCGTGAGCCGATGACCACCGAGATCCGCAAGGCCGCGAAACCGGACTGCCCTGCCCTCACCGCAGTCATGGCCCGCGCCTTCGACGACGACCCGTTCGCGAACTGGGCCTGCGCGCAGGATGCCCGCCGCTCGCGGCGTATCTACGACTTCATGTCCTTCGCACTGGAAAAGCTGACGTTCCCGCACGGCGATGTCTACACCACCGGCGATATCCAGGGCGGCGCGTTCTGGACCCCACCGGGCAAGTGGAAGCTGGGCCTGCTCCAGCAGCTGCTCGCACTCCCCGACTTCGCGCGCTCGACTGGCTGGCGGCGCATCCCGACGGTCATTAGCGGCATCAACGGGGTCGAAAAGAAGCACCCGAAGCAGCCCCACTACTACCTGCTCGCGCTCGGCGTCGAGCCGGAGTTGCAGGGCCGCAGCATCGGGACCCAGCTCATGCGCCCGGTACTCGAACGCTGCGACCACGAGGGAATTCCCGCCTACCTGGAGAGCTCGAAGGAACGCAACGTGCCGCTCTACGAGCGCAACGGCTTCCGCGTCACCGAGGAGATCGTGCTTCCGAAGGGCGGGCCGAAGCTCTGGCTCATGTGGCGCGACCCGCAGTAGCGCTCAGCGGTCGCGAAAGTTCAGGTAGTAGCGGCTCGGGGTCGGACCCTCCTGGCCCTGGTACTTGCTGCCCGCCTCGCGCGAGCCGTACGGGTGCTCAGCGGGCTCGCTCAGCTCCAGGAACGACAGCTGCGAAACCTTCATGCCGTGGTACAGCGCGATGGGCAGGTTGGCCACGTTCGAAAGTTCGAGCGTGAGCGCGCCGTCCCAGCCGGGGTCCACGTACCCCGCGGTCGAATGTACCAGCAACCCCAGCCGCCCGAGCGACGACTTCCCTTCGAGCCGCCCCACGATGTTGTTCGGCAGCCGCACGCGCTCCAGCGTTACCGCCAGCGCGAACTCGCCCGGATGCAGCACGAACGGGCTATCGCCGTCGATTTCGACCAGCTCCGTGAGGTCCGGGTACTCCTTCTTCACGTCGATGAACGGGATGCGCGAGTTGCGGAACACGCGGAACTGCCGGCCGAGCCGCAGGTCGAGGCTCGCCGGTTGCACGGCGTCGGGCGAAAACGGGTCGACACCGATGTTCCCCGCCGCTATCTCGCGGCGAATCGTGCGGTCGCTCAGTACCATGCGGCAGCTCCCGTGCTCCGTGTCACTGCGCAGACTACGTTCGCGGCGGCTAAGGCGCGAAGCAGGCGCCCTTCACTCTTCGCCCTACCTCCGTAAAATCCGTCCCACACTGGAGCAGGGAGGCTCGCCATGCCAGGTCCGCTGGAAGGAATTCGTGTCGTCGAGATGGGCGTATGGGTCGCCGGGCCCTCGTGCGCCGGCATCCTCGCCGATTGGGGCGCCGATGTCATCAAGATCGAGCCGCCCGAAGGAGATCCGTTCCGCGGGCTCTTCGCCGGCCTCCTCGATGTCCCCGTGAACCCGCCCTTCGAGCTCGACAACCGCGGCAAGCGGAGCATCGCCCTCAACCTCGATACCGAAGATGGCCGCAGGGTCGCACAGGAGCTCGTCGACAAGGCCGACGTCTTCGTCTCGAACATGCGGCCGCGCGTGCTCGAAAAGCACGGCCTCTCCTACGAGGAGTGCTCCGCCCGCAATCCGCGGCTCATCTACTGCCAGGTCACCGGCTACGGCCCCGATACCGGCGAGGCGAACCGCGCCGCCTACGATATCGGCGCCTTCTGGAGCCGCGCGGGCGTTGCTGCGAGCCTCGTGCCGCCCGGCGTGGAGCTCCCGCAGCAGCGCGGCGGCATGGGCGACCACATGACCGGCGCGAACGCCGCCGGCGCCATTTCGGCCGCGCTCTACCACCGCGAGCGCACGGGGAAGGGACAGCGCGTGGCCGTCTCGCTGCTCCGCATCGGCGTGTACATGATGGGCTGGGATACGAATACCCGCCTGCGCATGGGCGTCCTTGGCGCACCCTACGACCGCTACCACGCGGTCAATCCCATCATCAACAGCTTCCGCGACAAGGAGGGCCGCTGGTTCTGGCTCCTCCTGCTCCAGGCCGACCGCCACTGGCCCGACCTCCTGCGTGCGCTCCAGGCGCAGCATCTCGGCGAGGATGAGCGCTTCAAGGACATCCCGTCGCGCATGGCGAACGCCGAACAGCTGGTCCGCGAGCTCGACGCCATCTTCGCGACGAAGACGCTGGCCGAATGGGCGCCCATCTTCGACCGCGAGAACGTCTGGTTCGCGCCGGTGAACACCATCGACGACGTGGTCCAGGACCCGCTCGCGCACCAGGCCGGCGCCTTCGTCGAGATCGAAGGCCCGGACGGCCCCGTGAAGCAGGTCGCCACCCCCGCCGACTTCTACGGCACCCCCGTGAAGCCGAAGGGCTGGGTGCCCGAGCTGGGCCAGAACACCGAGGAGGTGCTGCTCGAACTCGGCTACGACTGGGACAGGATCATCGCCTTCAAGGAACAGGGCGCAATTCCTTGACCCCGCGCAGGGTCCGCGTCGCCCCGCTCCCGGAGATGCGCCTCGCGTACTTCCAGGGCGCCGGTGACGCCGAAGGTGCCGACCGCACCTGGCAGCTCCTGAACGAATGGCGGCTCGGCCAGCGGCCCCAGCTCGGGCGCATCGACGTCGCCGCCATCGGCTGGTTCGAACCGCTCGATGAGGGCGGGTTCGCCTTCCGCGCCGGGGTCCCGGTGCGGAGCGACTACCCCGTGCACCCACCCGCGAGCCCGATGTTGTTCGCCGCCCGCAATTTCGCCTACCTCTCCGCCGACGACGGCGACGAATACGAAGCGGCCTTCGAAGCCGTGCTAGACGAAATCGAACGCCAGGGGCTCGACCCGCTGAGCGGCCCGGTCGAAGTCCACCGCTACCACTTCAACCTCGACCAGCACCCCGCCGATTGCGGCTTCTTCGTCTCGGGCGAACTGCCCGCTGCCGGGGGGCACGACCGCCCGCTCCCCATCGCCCCACGCGGCTGATGCGGCCGGGAAATATGCGGGCCGTTCGAACCGCGCGAATCACGGCGTAGAATCGCCCACACTTCGACCACAGGGGACATCCATGGCAACCGCACCCGAGTCGCTCGGCTTTGCACCCGGCCGTCTCGACCGGATCACCGGCCACATCGAGCGGAACTACATCCAGCCCGGCAAGATCGCCGGCGCCCAGGTGCTCGTCGCCCGGCACGGCGAGACCGCCTACTTCCACTCGTTCGGCTGCCGCGACCGGGAACGCCAGGCCCCGATGACCGACGACACGATCTTTCGCATCTACTCGATGACCAAGCCCATCACCTCGGTCGCCCTCATGACGCTGTACGAGCAGGGCCACTTCCAGCTCAACGACCCGGTTTCGCGCGTCATCCCCGAGTGGCGCGACCAGAAGGTCTGGGTCTCGGGCGAAGGCGACGCCATGGAGCTGGCGGACCCCGAACAGCCGATGACTTTCCGCCACGTCCTTAGCCATACGGGCGGCCTCACCTACGGCGGCACGAACCACCCGGTCGACCGCGCGTATCGCGAGCAGGGCGTCGCGCGCGGCCAGGGCGAGACGCTTCGGACGTTCGTCGAAAAGCTCGCGAAGGTCCCGCTCCGCTACCAGCCCGGCACGCGCTGGATGTACTCCTACTCCACCGACGTCTGCGGCTACCTGGTCGAAGCCATCTCCGGGAAGCCTTTCGACCAGTACCTCCAGGAGACCATCTTCGACCCGCTCGGCATGAAGGACACCTCGTTCTTCGTGCCCCCGGAGAAGATCGACCGCTTCGCCGCGAACTACCAGCGCCAGCCCGACAAGACGCTGAAGCTCATCGACGACCCCCAGGCGAGCACCTATGCCCGCAAGCCGACGTTCTTTTCGGGCGGCGGCGGGCTCACCAGCACCACCGCAGACTACCTCCGGTTCTGCGAGATGCTGCGCCGCGGCGGCGAACTCGATGGCCACCGCATCCTCGGTCCGCGCACCATCGAGCTCATGACCCGCAATCACCTCCCGGGCGATGGCGACCTCTCGCAGCTGGCCATCGGCGCCTTCTCCGAGACGGCGTACGAAGGCGTGGGCTTCGGGCTCGGCTTCGCCACGACGCTCGACGAGGTCGAAGCGGGCTCGCTCGGCGCCGGCGATTACTACTGGGGCGGCGCCGCCTCGACCATCTTCTGGGTCGACCCGGTCGAGGACCTGGTCGTCATCTTCATGACGCAGCTCATGCCCTCGGCCACGTTCAACTTCCGCGGCCAGCTCAAGAACATCATCTACTCGGCGCTCACGGACTGACGCGATGTGAGGTGCGTCTCGCTGTTTTGCACAACGTTTACGCGTCCCGCGAACGCACTTCACATCGATGCCCGACACTGCTAATCACCAGGGACGGGTGGTCGCAGAAAACTCCCGCCAACGCTGTTCGCAGCAGCTGCGGCCTCCCGGCCTCGGGACCCTTGCCGGTCAGCAAGCGTCCCGGAGTCTGGTGCAAGGCACCTGCCGGCTTTCCGATCGCTTCTTCCTACCTCTCTCCAGTCGCAAAGCCGAAAAGAAGCCCCCGCAAGGGGGCTTCGCTGCATCTACGGGCCGTCTTCGAGCACGAATGTCTCGCCGCCCGTGATCTCCGTCCCTTCGAAGTGGAGCCACCGTCCGCACAGGTTCGGAATGCGCTCCGAATGTACGCCCACGTGCCGTTCGAGGACGCGGATCAGCCCGCCATGGGTCACCGCGATCGTCCAGCCGTCCGCCGGGCCGGATCGGAGGTCCCGCACGGCTGCGAGGGCCCGTTCGAGCACCTCCGCGTTCGATTCTCCGCCCGGGATGCGGTCGAGCTCGCCCGTACGCCAGCGGCCCAACATCCCCGGGAAACGCGCCTCGACTTCCGCCTCGGTCAGGCCGCTCCATTCGCCCACGTTCCGCTCCCGCAGGCGCCGATCGGTGAGCACCGGCCCGAGCCCGAGCCCTTCGGTGAGGATCTCCGCCGTTTGCCGCGCCCGCGCCAGGTCCGAAGCCGCCACGGCGCGGACCACCTGGTTCGCCAGCAACCACCGGAGCTGTTCGGCGGCGCGTTTCGCCTGTGCCTCGCCGCGCGGCGAGAGCGGCACGTCGTGCCAACCCTGCCAGCGGCGCTCGGCGTTCCATTCCGATTCGCCGTGCCGGACGAGGAGGAGCCGCCCCACCTACGCCGGGACCGGTGCGCCCACGCGGACGGCCGGCACAGCCACCCCTTCGTAGAACGCGGCCACCGCACCGCCCTGCAGCAGGCTCGAGATGTACACGCAGCCCACCGGTACTCGCGCATCGACGTTCGCGCGCGCCCGGATGGTGTGCGGCCCGTCGGTGACCTCGATCTCGTCGTTGTCGCTGATGCCCAGGCGCGCCGCGTCTTCCTCGCTCACCTGGATGCGGTCGTAGCGGTGGAGCTTCTCCGCCTCCGGGTGGCGCAGCGCCGCTGCGTCCTCCGCCGTGTACAGGTCGCGCCCGGTGATGATCCGGAAGCGGTCGTCCGGCACGTTGAACGTCTCCACGGGCACCTGCTGTCCACGGCCGGAGCCGCTCATCGCCATGCGCACGCCCTCGCCCACGATCAGGTCCCAGGCCGGCTGGTAGGCCGGGTTCGCCTTCGCGATTTCGCCGAGCGCGGCGTCCGGGCTCTCCGGTGCATCCACGCCGAGTTCGGCCGCCAGCAGCCGCAGCGCTTCGTAGCACACGTAGGCGTCGCCTTCGGGCTTGATCGCCGGGGTGAGCTTCTGCACGCGGAAGTCGCCCTGCGTGTAGGTGCCGGCCGTCGCATACGGCCGCCCCTCGGCGATGACGACCTGCGCGCGCTTCGCGGTCTCGTGCAACACGTTGTCGACGACCACGATGGTGCCGATCCGCTGCAGCGCATCGGCCGCGCCCGGGAGCCGCATCGTCGGGTCCTCGCGGACCACCAGCAGGCCCGCCAGCTCTCCGAAGTCTCCATCGAAGCTCGTCACGGCGACGTCCTGGTCGAGCAGCCCATGCACGTTCACCTCGGGTGGGAGCACGACCAGGTTCTCCGAGGCCGCGTTCCCGAAGAGCGCCACCGCCAGGTTCGCGGCGCCGCCCGCCATCGCACCGGCGATCGCCGGGCTCACCGGGTTCGGCGCGCACACCACAATGGTGTCCTCGCGCGCCGTGTCCTTCAGGATGGCCGCCGCGCGGTTGATCTCCTCGTCCTCGCTCGCGCTGCCGCTGACCGCCGCCGCGAGCGCGGCCGCCATCTGGCCCTCTTCGCCGCCGTTCGGCCGCAGCCACACGGCCGCGAAGTCGACGAGCTCGCTCCGCAGCGCACCGATGACGATCACCTTCGCCGACTCGCGGACGGCGGCATCCTTGATGCGGACGCTCGCGACGTTGTGGCTCTCTTCCAGGTCGTCGGCGACGACCACGATGGCCTTCGACTTCGCGAGGCGCGTCATGTCGCCGGCCATGCGCCAGGTACCGAGCCGCGATTCGAGCGCCTGCTTCGTGGCGCGGATCACCGGCCCGAGCGCGCTGTCAGCCGCGCCCTTGAACGCCTGCGTGGCGATGCGGTTCGCCAGCCACGCCTCTTCGTTCGTGCAGGTGGCGCCCACGAGCACTCCGACCCTGCCCTTCGCTGCTGCGTCTTTCAGCGCTCGCGCCGCCTCGGCGATGGCCTCCGGGCCCTTCACGGGCACCTGGATGGCGCCGCGCCGCGAAAGGTGCTTCGAAAGGCGCTCGCGCGGCTTCAGGGAGTCGTAGTGGTAGCGGCCACGGACGCAGATCTGGTCGCCGCTTACCGCGTTGCCCGTTCCCGGCCGGACGATCACGCCCCGGCCGTTCTGCGTCCCGAGCTTGATGCTGCAGCCAATCGCACACGAATCGCATGTCGTGCTCGTCCAGGTGTCGGGCTTCGCGACCCACTTGTTCGGGTGCTCCATCAGCGCCGCCGTCGGGCAGACGTCGATGCAGGCGCCGCTGAAGTCGCAGTTGCTTTCGTGGATCGCCCCGCCCGCGCCGAACGCGATGCGTGTGTCCCAGCCCTTCCCAGAGAGCGTGATGGCGCCCGTGTGGCGCTTCTCTTCGCAGGCACGCTGGCAGCGCGTGCAGATGATGCACATCTGCGGGTCGAACTCCATGAACGGGTTCGCCCGGTCCGCCGGCGGCTGCGCCGTCTGGTAGAACGAGCGCTCCTCGCCGACCCACGGCTCATACCCCGCCATTCCGACCATTTCGCAGGTGGCCTGCAGCTCGCAGCGGTAGTTTTTCGAGCAGGTCAGGCAGCGGTGGGTCACCACGTCGTCGCGGAGGCAGATGTCGCCCGGGTGGCAGTGCTCGCGGCGATGGCAGGTCAGGCAGCGGTCGCTGTGGTTCGCGATGATGATGGAGACGACGGCCTTACGCGCTTCCTTGAGCTCCTCGCTCGCGGTCGTCACCTTCATGCCGTCCTGCACAGTGGCCGTGCAGCTCAGCTGGAAGCCGGGAGGGCCCTCGATGTCCACGAGGCAGGAGCGGCAGCCGGCGTAGGGTTTCAGTCCGTCGATGTAACAGAGGCTCGAGATGTAGAAGCCGTTCTTCTTCAGTACCTCGACCAGCGGGGCGCCATCCGGTGCCTCGATCGTTCGTCCATCGACCGTGATGTTTGCCATCGGAAACCCTGTAGCGACAGCGGAAACGCCTCGTCCCCGCGCCGGACTTCGATGCTCAATCTACCAGATTGTGACATCGGGCACGAACGCCCCGCCCACGCGCCCGCCACGGAAAAATGTCCAATAACACGCCCTCGCGGTGCGGTACGCTCACTCGACCACACATGGAGGTCCTTCCATGGCCGAGGTCTACGGCGTCACTCCTTCCATCCGCGTCCGCGATGTCCCCCGTGCCTTCCGCTTCTACACCGAAACGCTCGGCTTCGATGTACGCCGCGGCGGCCCCGACGACGACAACATTTCGCTCACCCGCGGGAATGCCAGCCTCATGCTCGAAGGCGCGGGCAACTTCTACAGCGATGCCTACAACAAGGCGATCCAGGAGCGTCTCGGCACGCCGTCGGCTAACGCCTTCTACATGGAGGCAACCGACCTCGACGCCCTCAACGAGCGCGTCATGAAGGCCGGGGCGAAGATCATCGACCCCCTTGCGGCGCGGCAGTGGGGGCAGCGCGAGTTCACGGTCGAAGACCCCGAGGGGAACTGGCTCACCTTCTGGGAAGCGCTCAAGTAGTGCTTCCCGGCACGATTCGGGAGTTGTACTGTACCGCCGCGCGTCGCCGGGAGCGGACGCGCCGGAGGTGCAGCGGTGCAGGCGAAGGACGCCTACAAGAACCAGTTCACGATGATCAACGACCTGCTCCACAGCTTCGTCGCGGAGCTGCGGCCGGCGAATGGGAGGCGCGCCCGGCGCCGGGCACGAACACTGTCGGCTTCACGGTCTGGCATATGCCGGCGGTGCAGGACTGGGTGCTCAGCACGATCGTGGGTGGCGGGCTCGGGTTGCACATGGCGCCCGAATGGGCCGCGAAGGGGATGGCTACCTACCCGGCCGCCTTTGGCATGACCCTGGCCGAAGCCGATGCCATCGGTGCGAACGTGAAGCCGGCTGACGTGCTCGACTACGCCGACGCGGTGCTCGCGCGGGCGCTCGCCTGGCTCGACAGCACTTCGCCCGCGGAGTTCGAGCGCCCGGTTCCCACGTCGCGCAAGCACCTCCCGTTGCACCCGGTCTATTCCTCGGCCGGCTACCTGGAAGAAGCGGACCACATGTTCGACTACCCGCTCTGGCGGTTCCTGAGCGGCGCCTGCTATGGCCACCCGCGCGGTCATTTTGGCGAGCTCGAACTCGCGCTCCAGACGATCCGAAGCCGCTAGCCAGGGTCCGGCCTACAGCCGGTGGAAGTCCGAATCCGGGTCGGGAGCCTTCATCCCGTTCGGGTAGGTGTTCTCGTGGGTCTCGAGGAACTTCCGCGCGATCCGCGTCAGCGAATGCTTGTCCCGGTACATCTCGTCGAACTGGTAGACCGCGTCGTCGAGCGGGCCGCCCGGCTGGATGGCTTCGTACGGGCACGCTTCCGTGCAGAGCCCGCAGTACATGCAGATGCGGAAGTCGATCTCGTAGCGGTCGATGTTTCGCCGGCCTTCGGCGTCCTGGCTCGTCGCGACGAGGATGCAGCCATCGGGGCAGGCCTGCGCACAGGTGCTGCAGCCCGTGCACCGCTCTTCGAACCAGAGCAGGTTCGTGCGCGCGTAAACCGGGACCGGCCGCACCTCTTCCGGGTACTGAATGGTCGCCGGGGGCCGGAACATGCTCTTCAGCGTGAGGCCCATGCCCCTCGCGACGCCCTTACCGTACGCCATCGCCCCTCCGCCGAATGATGTCGCGCTTGCGGGTTCTTCGGCACCCTCAAGTCTACCGCCTGCCGCTTTGTGACTACAAACACAAGCAACCGGAGGCTACAACAGGCTCGCCGGGTCGACGTCCACGCTCCAGTGCTCCCCGAGCCGGACCTTCCCGGCGAGGGCCGGCGCGCTCCGCCCGCGCAGCAGCACCTGCCACCGATACTGCCCCCGCACCCGCGCGATGTACGCCGGCGTGGGCCCGAGCACGTCCGGCTCGCCGCGGCCCGCCACGTCCCGCTGCAGCCGCAGCTCCGACGCAACGCGCGACGCCTCCTGGAGGCCGTGCTCGCGGTTCGAATGGCGGTACACCAGCCGTACCAGCCGCGTGAAGGGCGGATATCCCGCCCGCCGCCGGTGCGCGATCTCCTCCTCGAAAAAGCCGCGGTAGTCGTGCGTGGCCGCAGCGACGATCGGCGCCGCCTCCGGCTCGTACGTCTGGATGAACGCCCGCCCGGGCTTCTCCCGCCGTCCCGCACGTCCCGTCACCTGCGAGAGCAACTGGAACGTGCGCTCGTGCGCGTGGTAGTCGGGCAGGCTCATGCCCACATCCGCG
Source organism: Hyphomicrobiales bacterium (assembly GCA_050260715.1). Classification (GTDB taxonomy): domain Bacteria; phylum Chloroflexota; class Dehalococcoidia; order Tepidiformales; family Tepidiformaceae; genus JALOAP01. The sequence goes on from JBLNCO010000293.1 coordinate 13,071, forward strand.
TCGACCACGCCGACCACCGTCATCTCGGGCAGGTCGAGTCCCTTCGCCAGCATCTGCGTGCCGACGAGGATGTCGATCGCGCCCGCCTCCAGCGCCGCGACGATGCGTTCGTGGCTCCCTTTCTTCGATGCGACGTCGCTATCCCAGCGCGCCACCCGCGCTCCGGGGAACGCGAGCCGTGCCTCCTGTTCGATACGCTGGGTGCCCACCCCGAACGGCCGGTAGCGGCCGCTCTCGCAGCGCGGGCAGCCGCCCTCCAGCCGGCGGTGCCGCCCGCAATGGTGACAGCGCAGCTGTGGGCGCGTCGCGTCCGAGAGGTCGAGGCTCATCGCCACCTCGCACGTCGGGCACACGGGCAGGTACCCACAGTCGCGGCAGAGCATGAATCGCGCCGAGCCCCGGCGGTTCACGAACAGGATCGCCTGCTCGCCCGCCGCCAGCGCCTCGCGTACCGCGCGCTCCAGCGGCCGGCTGAAGACGCCGCGATGACCCGCCTTCAGCTCCTCGCGCATGTCGACCACGGCCACATCGGGGAGCCGCCCCGGGACCAGCGAGCCGTCGGACAGCTCTACCACCCGCTCGTTCAGCTCGACCCGTCCGAGCTCCCCGACCATCGTCCGGTGGTAGGTCACGACATCCGGCGTGGCGCTCCCCAGCACGAGCTTGGCGCCCGTCAGCCGGCACAGCTCCGCCGCGGCGTCGCGCGCGTGGTAGCGCGGCTGGGGGTCGGTCTGCTTGTAGCTCCACTCGTGCTCCTCGTCCATCACCACCAGGCCGAGGTTCTGCGCGGGCACGAACAGCGCACTCCGCGACCCGATGATCACCCGCGCTTCGCCCCGCTGGACCCGGAACCACTGGTCGTACAGCTCGCCGGTCCCCAGGTTCGAATGCAGCACCGTGAGCGTTTCGCCGAAGCGCTCGCCGTACCGCCGGATCGCCTGGGGGGTGAGCGAAATCTCGGGCACGAGCACGATGGCGCTCTTCCCCGCGGCGAGGGTGCGCCGCACGAGTTCGAGGTAGACCTCGGTCTTCCCGGCGCCCGTGATCCCGTGCAACAACCAGCTGCCGCCGTCCTCCCAGATGGCGTTGGCGGCGTCTGCCTGCGCCGGGGTGAGCTCGAGCCGGGGTTTCGGCTCGAACCGCCACCCCGCCAGCGGGTCCCGCTCGACGTGCTGGCGGTACTCGGTCACGAGCCCCTCGGCTTCGAGCTGCCGCAGATGCCCCGGCTGCGCGCCTGCTGCCCGAGCTTCCGTCAGCGGGATGTCCCCGCGTTCTGCCAGCGTCCGCAGCACCCGGGCGGCCACCGATCGCGGCGACTTCGCCTCCAGCGCTTCCGCCCGCTCGATCGCCGCCTCCGGGCTCGCCGCGAGCCTGACCCGCCGCTCGAACCGCGCGTGCCCCGCCGGCCGGCTCAGGCCCTGCACGACCGTCAGGTGCCCTGCGGCCTGCAGCCGTTGCAGCGTCTGCATCGAAACGGGCCCGATCGCCTCGCGCAGCTGCTCGACCGAAACGCGGCCGTGCTCCGCGATGTACTGCAGGATCTTCCGATCCTTCGGGTAAACCGGCAGGAGCGGCGGCACCTCCACAGGCGAAACCATCGTCACCGCCTTCTGCCCGTACCCCGCGGGCAGGCACGTCGCCACGCAGTCCCAGAGCGGGGCGAGGTACGTCTCGCAGAGCCAGCGGGCGAGGGCGATGTGCGCCGCATCGAGCACCGGCTCCGGGTCGGCGATCGCGGAGATGGGCCGCACCTCCTCGAGCTCCGTCGTCTCGCGCAGGTCGAGCACGATGCCCTGCAGGATGCGCGAACCGTAAGGCACGAACACCGCCTGGCCCTGGAGGGGGGCCAGCCCTTCGGGCACGGCGTACGTAAACGCCATGCGCGCCGGCTGGCCGCTATTCACGGCTACCTCCGCGAAGCGCGTTACAGCCCTGGCTGGCAGTGGTTCGAGCACGTCCTGCACCCGCTCATCGTACGTTCCGCGGCCTGGCCCCGGCCTCACGATCCTCCGCCGCCACCACCCGCGCTCAAGTCGGCGATGGCCTTCTCCGGCGCCGCCGGGCCGTGCAGGCCCGGCCGCGCCAGTTCGTACTCGGAAAGCTTCAGCCCGCGCGTGAGGTAGAGGAAGAGCGGCGCGCCGGATGCGATGCCCAACCCGCCGAAGAAGAACGCCGCCGGGATGCCCCACAAGTCCTTCAGGACGCCGCCGATGAGCGAACCGAACACGATGCCCAGGCCGTTCCCCGCCGACCCCAGCCCCAGCACGGTGCCCATGCCCACGCGCCGCCCGGCTACCACCTGGATCGCGCTCGCCGAAACCTGCGCGATCGCGTTCGAAGCGCCCATCAGGAAGAGCCAGAGCACCACCAGCGCGAAGCTCGTCAGCAGCCCGAGCGACATCAGCAGCGCGCCGAGGCTTGTGAGTCCGATCGCCACCAGAAGCCGCCGCTCGAACCGGTCCGCAAGCCGCCCGAACAGCGGCTGCGCGACACCGCCCGTCAGGTCCTGCGTCGAAAAGGCTACGCCGATGAGCGCCGGCCCGATGTGCAGGTCGTCTTCCAGCCGCAGCCCGAGAAAGCTCAGCATCGACCCGAACGACAACGAAACCAGCGTCATGTGGATCGTCAGGGCGAGCACTGCCCGGTCCTTCAGCGCCTGCAGGAACGGCACGCCGTACTCGTCCGCGTCGCCCTCCATCCGCTCGCGCACCGGCTGCTTGCGCGGCAGCGCCATCGTCACGATGACCGCCGAGATGCCCATCATCGTCGCCATCGCCACGAACACCGCGTGGAAGCTGATCACCTGCCGGATGACGCCGGCCACCAGCGGCCCCGTCCCGAATCCGAGCACGTCCGCGGTCGCGAACACGCCGAACCAGCGCCCTTCGTGGCCA
>JBLNCO010000294.1:0-18254 GCA_050260715.1 Hyphomicrobiales bacterium
CGGCCTTTCGCACAACGACTCCACCGGCCGCGACCCGCTGACGCGCATCCGGGATTGCGGGTATCCCGGCGGCTACTGGGGCGAAAATGTGCTCGTGGGCTCGACCACCGCGCAGGGCGCATTCGACCTCTGGAAGAGCTCTCCGGGGCACTACGCCAACATGACCAACCCGGTGTTCCGCGTGATTGGCATCGGCCAGCATGGCAGCTACTGGACCGCGGACTTCGGGAGCATCGACGACTCCGGTCAGCCGGGCCCGACGCCAACGAACACACCCACGCCGATTCGCACCAACACCCCCACGCCCACGGCGACGGCAACGGCCAGCCCGACGCCCACTTCGACCGCAACCGCGAGCCCAACCCCAATCTCGACCGCGACGGAGAGCCCGACGCCCACGCCGATCCCCACTCGCGCCCCGGACAGCACCGGCCGGTGGCACGCCTGGGTGCCGGGGCTCGCGGCCGATCGAAACTAACAGCTTCGGAAAGCACGCAAAGGGAGAACCTGATAGGGACTCTCCCAATACCCGTCCCCCGTACGGACTGCCGAGAATTCCAGCAGACTCGAACAGAACCGAGGACGCGTGCTCGACCGGCGGACGCCCCCAACGCCTGCCCCGGAACGCGGGGCGCCTGCGAGCGTGAGTGCGCGCATCGCCGAGGCGGGGCTGCTCCCGATACCCGCCGCGCTCGACGCCTGCGCTGCAGTACTGCGCCAGCATTTCGCCGCCGACTACGTCGAGCTCGTCCTGTTCGAAGGGCCGCACCGCGTCGCCCTCGCCGCGATCGCATCGGACACGCCGGCCGGTGCCGGGTTCTGGACACCCGTGCCGTTGCCTGGCACAGCGCCGCAGGCCATCGATTCCCGGCCGGAGCTGCTCACGTTCGACGGCGCCACATCCCCCGACCGCGTTGTGCGCGAAGCCGTGCAGCGTGGGTTTCGTTGCGGCCTCCGGCTGCCGTTGCAGGATGAGCGCGGCTCCGCGATGGGCATCCTCGCCATCGCATCGCGGCGCCCGGCCGCCTACACCGAACGCGACCTCGCCGGGGCGCAGGAGCTCGCGGGTCTTATCGCGAACTTCGTGCGCCGCTCCGACCTCCTCGCCCGGGTCGAACGGCGGCAGCAAACGGCCGAAGTCGCATCCGCGATCCTCGCCGCACTCTCGACGAGCGACGACCTCTCGGCGGCCTGCGACACCATCGCGCGGCAGCTGCGCGAGTTCTTCGCCGCCGACCACGTCGCCATCGGGCTGCTGGACTTTCCGGCCCGGCGGCGCACCGTCCTCGGCTTCAGCTCCGATGTGCTCCCCGGAGACCTGCCGGCCGAGCTGCCCGAAGAGGACGTCCGCGCTTACACCCTCGCGGTCGAACATCGGCCCGAACGCTTCGATGACCTGGGGCCGCTCGCCCTCAACCCGGGGACCGCGATGCTCCGCGACGCGGGCATCGCCTCAATCATCCGGGCGCCCTTTCAGCTCGCCGACGGCCGCGTCGGGCTCGTCACCGTCGGCGACCGCGCGCGCAACCGGTACCGGGCCGATGACGCCGAGCACCTGCTGGAAATCTGCCGCCCGGTTGGCCTCGCGCTCGACCGCGTGACGCTCGTTGCGGGCCTGAACACGACCACCGCAACGCTTGAAGCGCAGGCTCGCATCCTCGCCGCACTCACCCCGGATGCGACCCTCGAAGCGACTGCCCACACCTACGCGCGGGAAATCCGCAGCCTGTTCGCAGCATCCCACGTCGTGGTCACGAAGTTCGTACCCGGCGGCAGCCGCATCGTCGCCATCGACAGCGACCAGCTAACGGCCGAGGACCTGGCGCTCACCGCCCGCCCCGACCGCGCGACCCTCGCGCAGTTCGAAGATGTCCTGCGGGGCCAGCCGCAGCTCATTGCCGACCTCGCGGCCGTCCAGCGCGGCCCCGCCGACGAAGTCGCCTTCCGCGGCGGCCTGCGGACGCTCCTTCGCCAGCCCCTGAAACGCAGCGATGGCACGATCGGCGGGCTCATCACCGTTGGCAGCGACCGCCCCGAAGCCTATGGCCCCGCCGACCTCGAACGGCTGGGCGAAGTCTCGGCCGCCGCGGCCATGGTCGCCGAGCGCGCCGAGCTGCTCGACGCGGCCCGCGACCGCACCGCGAAGGTCCAGTCGCTCACGCGGCTCCTCGGGTCGCTCAGCCCCGGGGCCGACCCGCGCGAGCTGTCGCGTACCTTCGCGCGCGAGGCGCGGCAGCTCCTCCACGCCGACATGGTCGTCGTACTCACCTTCGACGCCGAGACAGGCGAAGGCGTTCCCATCGCCGAGGAGGCGCCACCCGCTCCGGTTCGCGACTGGTTCGGCTTCCGCTGGCCGTCGTACCGCGCGGTCACCGCGCTGCCGCGAGCCTCGCGCTTCCCCGGCAGCTCGCCAGCCGAATCCGAGTGGCTCCAGCAGGTGATCGGGCGGCGCGGGCTCGGCTCGGGCATCGCCGTCCGGCTCGATGTGGAAGGCGAAGCTGTCGGCCTCGTCATCGCCGCCGCGCGCGAACCGAACACCCTCAACGACGGCGAACAGCAGCTGCTCTCGGAGCTCGCGACGCCACTCGCGATGCTCATCGAACGAGCCCGTCTGCTCGAGGCACAGCGCCAGCAGGCCGAGCGCTCCGCCGCCATCCTCGAACTGCTCGCCGCCATCGGCGAATGCGAGACCATCGAGGAGGTCGCCGAGCCGGTCGCGGTCGCGCTTTCGGCGATGTTCGCCGCCGACGCCTGCGTGATCGCCGTCGCCTCGAACGACGGTGTGCAGGTGGTCGGCCACGATGGCGGCATCGCCGGGGATATCGATGCCCGCCTCGACGCCGATACATTCCGCGCGGCTCGCCGGTCGTTTCGCACGGGCGTGCGGACGATCGCCAACCTCGACCGGGTGAGGAACCCGCTGACGCCGGTGGCCATAGCGCTGCGCCGGCTGGGCATGCGCTCGACCGCGGAGGCCCTGTTCGCGGCGTCCGGGCGGCTGGAAGTGCTGGTGACGCTCGCCAGCCGGCGGCCCCGCCACTTCACCTCCGGCGATGGCCGCCAGCTCGCGCAGATCGTGCGGCCGCTCGAGCTCGCCGTCGCCTACCAGGAGGGCCGCCGGGAATCGGCGGCCCGTGCGCGCCGGCTCGAGCTCACGAACCAGGTCCTTCGCCGCCTCACCGCCGGCGGCCGCCCGCGCGAGATGGCCCGCGACCTCACGCTCGCCTGCCTCGACCTCTTCGGCGCCGCCGTGGCGTTTGTCGCCTGGGCCGACCCTGCCGCCGATGGCCTGCAGGTGCTGGCGGTCAGCTCGAACCTCCCGGACCTCCCCGAACCGCCCCGTTCCGTGCCCTTCGGCGACGGCGCGACCCGCTGGTTCCTGCGCATGCAGCAGCCACACATCGTCGACGACGCCGCCGCCGACACCTACCAGAGCATGGTGCACCGCGGGCTCATCCCTCGCGGCTGCCGCTCGGTGCTGCGCGCGCCGCTGCTCGTGCGCGACGAGGTCCAGGGCGCCATCGTCCTCTGGGGCGAAGGCACCGGACGCTTCTCCGGCGAGGACCTGCAACTCGTGTCGGCACTTGTGGGCCCGCTCGCCATCGCGCTCGATAACGCCGTCGCGCTCGAAGCCCTGGCCGAAAGCGAGTTCAAGTACCGGTCGCTGGTGGCGCAGGCCGACGAGATGATCTTCCTGGTCGACGCCGGCACGCAGCGGCTCATCGAGGTCAACGCCTACACCGCGCGCACGCTCGGCTACGAACCGGCCGAGATGATGACCATGAGCCTCACCGACATCGTCGATGCCCCGCCCGAGACCGTCGCGGCGAACATCGCCCGCACGTTCGAGGACGGCGAACTGCACCTCACCGAGCGCCGTTACCGCCGCCGCGATGGCTCCGTCATCGAAGTCGACGTCATCGCCTCGGTGATCACGTTCGGTGGCCGCGACGCGATCCTCGTGCTGGCGCGCGATGTCTCCGGGCGGCTGCCGCTCCAGCGTCAGCTGCTGCAGAGCCAGAAGATGGAATCGCTCGGGGCGATGGCCGGCAACGTCGCGCACGACTTCAACAACCTGCTGACGGCTGTGCTGGGGTTCGCGGGCATCCTCAAGCTCTCGCCGCGCATGTCGCCCGAGGACCTGGACACCATCGCCCTCATCGAGGCCGCCGCCCAGCGTGCCGGCGATCTCTCCGGGCGGCTGCTTTCGTTCGCGCGGGGCGGCCTCGTGTCGTTCGGGCCGGTGGACCTCGGCCGGATGGTCATCGAAACGGTGGAACTGGCAGGCCCGACCCTGCACGGACGCTTCCGCGTCGAGTCCCACCTGCCGGACGAGCCGCTGTTCGTCGAGGGGGACGCCGGGCAACTGCAGCAGGCGCTGTTCAACATTCTCCTGAACGCGCGCGACGCGATGCCCTCCGGCGGCACCATCGCCATCCAGCTCCGCCGCGAGGCCGCCGAGGTCGTCCTCACGGTGCGCGATACGGGCTGCGGGATGGACGAAGAGACCCGCCTCCGCATCTTCGAGCCGTTCTTCACGACGAAGCCCGCCGGCACCGGCACGGGCCTCGGGATGTCCATCACCTACGGCATCGTGCAGGCGCACCACGGGAGCATCGCCGTGGAGAGCGAACCGGGCGCCGGTACCTGCTTCGAGCTCCGGCTGCCGGTGCTCGCGGGGGAACAGTAGCCGCGCGGTCCACTTTTTCGGGCACACGAAAAGGCCCCGTTACCGGGGCCCTTCGATTGTGTTGCCTGCGCGGCCGCGATTAGCGGCTGCGGCGAGCGACTGCCGCGCCGCCCACGCCGAAGGCGAGGACACCGAGGCCGAGCGCCACAAACAGCCACGCCGGCGTGCCATCGCTATCGGCGAGGCCCGTGCCGCTTGGCGGCGGCTTCGGCGTGCTGGTCTGAGTGGCGGTGGTGGTCGCCGTACCGCCAGGCTGAGTGGCGGTGGCGGTGGCGGTGGCCGTCGGAGCCGTCACGGTGAGATTCACCGTGCCGAGCTGGTAGTCGTGCCACTCACCCGTCTCGTTGGCGACCCGGCCACCGACGACGAAGACGACCGTCGCGCCATCGGTCCCGCAGTCGGGGCCGTTGGGCTCGTGCGCCTGCACGTCGATCGAGTAGCGCGATTCGCCGTTAGCGGTGAACACCGTGGTGCTGCCGCAGTTGGCATCGCCAATGCGAGCCTCGACGACCGTACCGACGGGCGCCGGTGCGCCGTCGATAGTGACGCTGCCGACGAAGCGCGACGGGCGTGCGGGCGGCGATTGCGCCTCGGCCTGCTGGGCGCTGAAGGCGCCACTGAACCCGAGAAGCACAACACCGAGCATCGCAGCGAAGCCGCCGAAGGCAAGCGTCCTGAGAACCTTGGTCATGTGATGTTGCTCCATTCCTTATCTATCCGGCCAGGAAGATCCTCACCCCTCACGGTCTCTGTGGCCCCCTCCTGTGTAGGAGGGGACCACAGCTCGCCGTTACTGGCTACTAATCGACGTTGGTCGCGATAGTCCAGGTGACGGAGTCGGGACCCTTGATGGCGACCCAGTAAGCCTGGCCCGTCTCAAGAGTCACCAGGTCGTTGGCACCCGGAACCCCAACACCCTCGGGGAAGTACCCGAGCCAGTCCTGGGACGCCGCGTTCCAGCCGTAGATGGCCGTGACCTGGTCCGAAATGTCGTTACCGGCTTCGTTGGCGCCGGTGCCCGAAATGGCGTCGTTGACAGGAATGTCGTTGGCGCCAAGCCAGGTCACGAGGCTCCAGCGGAAGTTGAGCGTCAGGCTCGCCGAACCCTGGAAGTCCACGATGCGGTCGAAGGTGACGTTCGTCTCCGGCGGATCGTTGTGGGCGATCACGAGGACGTTCGTGATGTCCAGCAGGCTGTTCGAGATCCGGACGTACGCCTGGCACTCGTCCGCGTCGGGCGAGGAGGCCAGCGGCGAGTTCGGGAACTCGAGGCCGGTGTGGTCGTTCTTCGAGAAGGTCGGGACACCCGTCGCGAACTCGGCCGTGACGCTGATCGAGCCACCGCCGGAGGTCGAGAGGATGATGCCGCCTTCATCGCTATCGATGAGGAAGTCGACGGTCTCGGCCGGGTTGCCATTGAACGTGTCGTTGGCAGCGCCGCTGAGAACCGGGTGCAGGCTGACGGCACCGTCGTCCGTCGGGTCGCAGAAGCCATCGCGGTCAACCGAGTGGAAGACGACGTAGCGGATCTGCGGGTCCTCACCCTGCTCGATGGTCACGTCCTTGTAGCCGCCCCACGTCCAGTTGACGGTCGCGGTGTTCGAGGCCACAGGGAAGTGCTTGCCGCGGAAGTCCGGGTAATCGGCCGTCGCGGTGATGCTCGACGTACCCACGTGGTCGCCAGGCGCGCAGAGGATGCCACCACCGAGGGTGTTCGCCGCGCACTCGTCGTACGAGAGGTTGAAGTCGCCGTTGGCGGTGACCATGAACTCGCCGTGGTTGTCGGTGTAGACGACCAGGTCGCGAGCGATGGAGCCATCGCCGTAGGCGTCGCGGATCGCTTCGAGTTCGGTCTGCTGGGCGCTGGTGAGAGCCTCACCAATACCCTGGCTGTTCACGCCGACGCGGACCGGCTGCCAGAAGTTGTAGGCACCGTTGCCGCCGTCGCACGGCGAGTAGAACGACGACGCGCAGCCGGCGGTGTCGGGACCGTCGTTGCCCCAGCTATTCCACAGGTATCCGCCACCAGCCACGACGGCCGGGATGTACGGCGAATCCGGGATGTTGCTGAAGTAGAACGGGTTCCGGTATTCCTGCCCGGCCGCGTTGGCCGTGCCGGTGTAGTACACGTCCTGCTTCAGGACCTGCTTGATGAAGCCAGCGCCACGGATCGAAACCGAAACCATGAGCGGAGGCATCGGGGCGTCGAACACGTTCACGTCGCCATCAGCAGCGACCGTGTCGCGCACGTAGCCGGTCGTGTACGGGCCGTTGGCATCCGGGCCGAGGTTGCTCAGCGCGGCGCCGGCGGCGCAGCCGTTCTGGAAGGCGAAGCCCGGGATGTCGATCAGGCTGTACGGGCCTTCGAACGGCACGTCGGGATCGCAGTTGTCGAAGGTGGCGCTGCCGATGCGGACATCGTCAGCACCAGTGATCTGGCCGGTCGGCGAAAGCAGAGCGATGGTGCTCTGGTCGGGGCCGAACAGCAGGTCGTAGTACGGCCGGAACTGCTCCGCCGTGCCAATGGCAGGCGAGCCATCCGCGTTATCGGCCGGGCCACCCGCCAGGAGCGCCCAGTCGTTCGGCATCACCCAGCGGTTCGCCGGCAGGACGTTGAGCGGGTTGCTCGTGTCGGCCGGGCGGCCCGACGGGTTGCTGTTCAGGAACCAACCGGTGACGCGGCCGCGGACCAGGAGGTCAGTCGACACGTTCCAGTCGGTGGTGTTGTCGGCATCGTCCGCAGCAGCGTTCCACGGGTTGCCGGCATTGGCGAAGACGTAGTCCGGAGCCGCCGAGCTGTTGTGCGTGGGCTTCGAAGCCTGCGTCACCAGCGAGACGTTCACCGTGTTGATCTTCATGTAGTAGACGACGAACGCGATCTTGGAGGCGTCCGGGATATCGAACTCGGCGCCGGCGATCTCGTCGTCGATGAAGGCTTCGATATCGACCTCGCCCGGGTCCTCGGACTCGAACAGCACGCGGCTGATGCAGGAAGCCGCCGGGTCGATCGGAGCATCTTCGACCTGGGCGCTGTCGGCATCCTCGTCGATGAAGACGGTGGCCTGGTCGCTACCGTTCAGGACGGCGCCAAGGCTCGGCAGGAAGTTGCCGGGGCCGCTGCCCTTCACGTAGCTAATCGGCACATCGTCATCGAAGAGGGTGAAGAGCGGGCAGAAGCCAGCGTTCTCGAGGTCCGGGTCGTCGCCGGCCGGGAGCCGCCAGTCGTGCTCGAGGATCACGCGCTGGCCAGCCCAGGCAAGCAGAACCTGCTTCTGGTTCACGGCCGCCGTGAAGTTCAGGACGATCGTCTCGGTAACTTCGTTGCCGGTACCCGAACCAAGCGGGCTGGGCTCGTTACCCGTGATCGTGATCGTGGCGGTTTCGCCCGGGATGCAGCTCAGGACGTTGCTGCTACCGATATCGGCGAAGAAGTCGAGGTCAACGCCAACAACTTCACCATTGGCGTCGTTGAAGGTGACGCCATCGGTCGCGCCTTCGATTTCACCACAACCCGAGAACGTGATTTCGTACTCGACGCCCGAGAGGTTCTCGGTGACCTTGCTACCCGTGCGGGTGACATGGCTGCCGACGAACTGGTCGGTGATGTGGAGGACGCCGCCGGGGATGAAGTACTGGCCCGTCACCGGGTCCTGGACGAGACCAATCGTCGCCTCGCAGAGGAGATCCGTCGCAGGGCCGCTGCAGTCGAGCAGGTTCGCGGTCTGGTCGGCCGTCTGAGTCTGGCTACTTTGCTCGATCTCGGCGACCGGCTCGCTCGTCTCAAGGACGTTCCATTCCTTGACCAGCGCGTTGTTCCCGGTGCCGTCCGAATCGAAGTCGACCGTGAAGACGGTCCCGTCGATCGTGACGTGGGCCGAAATTTCCTGGTCGCCAGCTTCGGTCGAGACCCAGCTAAAGCAGGTCGCGCCGTCGATGCCGTCCTCGCCGTCGCCCACAAAGAACTGCGGGTCGGTGAACGTCGGGTCGGGGTCGTTGACGGAGGTGTACCCGCCGCCGCTCTGGATGTTGATGTCAGTGACGTCGTCGATTGGAATCTGAACGCCAGCGCCGCTGGTCTCGTCCACCGCACAAACGGTGTGCCGCGCGCCTCGGACGTTGTTGTTCAGGTCCGGCAAATCGATAACGGCCGCGTCACCCTCGGGGTCAATCGCGATGTGGCGCAGGTCGACGTTGGTGATGTCGGTCGTAGCCGCGGCAGCCGGCGACGTAAAGGTGGCGCCGGTGTCGGTGCTCTTCAGGGAAAGAGCGACCGACCCGCCCGTCCCGTTGTTCCGCACCACAACTTCGACCGTCGTGGTGTCACTCGTGTCGGGATCGGTGACCGTCGGGCCGGAAACGAGGACAACGTCGCCCGTGACCTGGACGTCCGCCGGGGTGCATTCGACATCAGCGTCGGGCGTAGCATCGGCGTCGCTCGCGCAGGTGACGCCCGCAGAGAGCGTGAACGTGACGGTCTCGTCCGCACCAATCGTCGTGATGGTCGGCGGGTTGACGGTCGCACCAGCAGCCGCGCTGACGGTGATGGCGCCCGGAGTGGCCTGGCAGGTGCTAACAGCGCCAACGCCATCGTCCGTGATGGAGCAGTTCGCGATGTCTGCGACGGCGCCGGAGCCTGGCGCATTGAACTGAACGGTCACAGTTGCGCTGCTAATCGGGCCTCCAGTATCCGTGCAGGAGACCACGTTGCTCCCTTGGACCATGCATTCGCCGGTGGAGTAGAGCCCGGTCGCATTAGTAACCGTGCCGTTCAGAAGGTTGTCGGCAAAATCGACCGAGGTGTTGGCATTGGTGACGGTGCCGCCGGGCGTGCCGGTCACGTTCACGGTAATCGTGTACGTGATGGGAGCACCCGGTGCGACGACGTTGTCGGCGTCATTATCACTGACGCTAACCGTCGCGCTCGGGATGTCTGCCTTGGCATCCCGGTCCCAGAGCATCGCACCAAAGGCCACCGCGAGGGCGGCGAGCAGCAGGGCGATAAACCCTACGTGCGACCGCCTCGCCTGGACTTTCTGAATACTCAAGTTTTTTACCTCTCCAGTCTTGTATGACTGTCCATCCCTGCGCTTCGCAGGGCCGCCCCGCCATGGGGCGGAGGTTTCTGTGATCCGGACTCGCCCGGACTGCGGGCGAGGCCCCGGTCCCGCGTCCCTGCCCTGCCGGAGCGGGGCCTGGAGCGTTCGTGGCCGGAGCCAACTTTTGGTGAGGTCGCCCGCTCGTCGTCCGCCGTGCCCCGGCGCTGGGTTCCGGGCGGGTCCGGGCTTTCCCTCATTTTCGAAGCGGTGTGAGTTGGTGAGTTCCTGCGTTGGCCGTTTGCCGGAGCGTCCTGCCCCCAACGCCTCTCCCCGTTACCGGGGCTCAGCAGGGGTGCCGCTACGCGGTGCCGCCGCCAGCTCAACGCCGGATGGCACGCCCTCCTTTCGCCAGAAGAATTCGATCGAGAGAAACCCGGTCAACATAACGACGGGTTCCCATCCGAGACGGAAGGGAACCCGGTTGAACGGGCGCTTTCGGGAGCCGGGCCGCGAAGAGCGCGGCCAGCTGAAAGCCAGGTTTGCGCAAGCGTCCTCCACGGCCAGCGGGGATGATCAGACCCCGCCCTCTGGCGGCCGGTCGGTAAAGACTGTCGAAAGGTACCCATGCGAGTGGCAAGGGTCAATACCTCCGAACCCACCTTTCGGTGGGCGCGATACTGCTTGCTACCGGTAAACAACGCGTAAGCGGTGAAACCAGTTAACGCGCTTTTGCGACAAATCGGTTAGACGGCCGCCGTTATCGGTTATCGGCATAGCGGCGAGTACCGAGTGCCGAGTGCCGAGTACCGAGTGCCCGGTGCCCGGTGCCCGGTGCCCGGTGCGCCGGGCCGTCCGTGCCGGGGGCAGACGCGGGAGGGGCTACCGCGGGGCGGCGGCGCCCGGCGCAGCGGCGGCAGTGGGCCGCGACCCCTGGGGGCTGGGGAACGGGGGAGCTACCGCGGGGCGGGGGTGCACCGGGCACCGGGCACCGGGCACCGGGCACTTCAAACTCGGTACTCGGCACTCGGTACTCCCCGTTGGCGGGAGTGCATGGGAGTCGAACCCACCCCCCGCCGCGCTTGCGACAGGGCAACCGTTTTGAAGACGGCGAGGACCACCGGATCCCCTCCACTCCCGCCAGGATTGTCCGATGGGCCCCGCGTCGTGTCGATTCGCCTTAGACGCGCCGCACGAGCGTCACCCCGTCCCGCACCGTCAGCATCACGCATTCGGTGCGCGGGTCGGCGGCCACGTGCGCGTTGAACGCGCGGATCGCCTCGGTGTCGGGTTCGTGGTTCGAAGGGTCGATGGTCGCCCCATACCAGAGCACGTTGTCGACCGCGATGACGCTCCGCTCGGCGAGCTTCGGCACCACCGCCTCGTAGTAATTGATGTAGTTCCCTTTGTCGGCGTCGATGAACACGAAGTCGAAGGGACCTTCGAGCCCGCGGACCGTATCGAGCGCGGGGCCCATGCGGATATCGATGCGGTCCGCGAACGGCGACCGTTCGATATGCCGCCGGGCGATGGCTTCGTGCTGCGGCGAAATTTCGCACGTGGTGATCCGGCCGCCGGGCGGCAGCGCGGCCGCCATCGAAAGCGCCGAATAGCCCGTGAACATGCCGATTTCGAGCACGTTCCGCGGCTGGAGCATCGCCACGAGGAAGGCCAGGAACCGCCCGCCGAGTGGCCCGACCATCATCTCCGGGTTCGGCGTGAGCTCCGCCGTCTCGCGCGCGAGCTCCGCCAGGTACGGCGGCTCAGGGGTCGAATGGGCGAGGGCGTACTCCTCGATCCCGGGCCGAAACACACCGAGCGAACGCGGGTCGGGCATGGGGCGATTGTGGATTTTCGCCACCTGGTTGTCGATCCCGGGCTGCGATGGCGCCAGCCCGTATGGCCCCGCCGCCGTACGATGACAGGGACACATCCCGAGGGGCCGGCCATGCAACTCTTCCTCGATACCGCATCCATCGACGACATCCGCCGCGCCTCGCGCTTCGGGGTGATCTCGGGCGTCACGACCAACCCCAGCCTGCTCGCGAAGGAAGGCGGCGTCAGCTACAAGCAGCGCATCCTCGAAATCGCCGAGGTCATCGATGGGCCCATCTCGGCCGAATGCGTGAGCCGCACCGCCGACGAACTGGTGGCCGAAGCGCGCGAACTGGCCAGCTGGCACCCGAACGTGGTCGTCAAAATCCCCATCGACGAAGAAGGGCTCGAAGCGATCGCCCGCTGCAGCCGCGAAGGCATTCGCATCAACACCACCCTTATCTTTACGCCGAACCAGGCGCTCCTCGCGGCGCTCGCGGGTGCGGCCTTCCTCAGCCCGTTCGTCGGGCGCCTCGACGATGTCAGCTACGACGGCATGGAGCTCATCCGCCAGTGCGTCGAACTGGTCGAAACGCACGGCCTCGGCGCGCGGGTGCTCGCCGCGAGCCTCCGCCACCCGCTGCACGTCACGCAGGCGGCGCTGGCCGGCGCGCACATCGGCACCATCCCGCCCGCCCTGCTCCCGCAGATGCTCAAGCACCCCCTCACGGACATCGGCATCGACCGTTTCCTCGCCGACGCGCGCACGGCGGGACTGATTTAGGCGGGCGACTGATCGGTCGCGGGCGACGGTGCGCCTTGGGTGGCCGCGGGCTACCATAACGGCAGTCTTCTCCCCCGGAGCTCCCGTGGACCCCTACAACATCACCATCGTCGGCGGCGCCGGTATCGTCGCGCACGAATTCCTGAAGATCCTCGATGAGCGCAGCCTGCCGGTCGGCCGCCTGCGGCTCCTTGCCACCAGCCGTTCGGCCGGCGAGAAGGTCGAGTTCCGGGGCGAAACCGTCACCATCGAGGAAACGACCGCCGAGAGCTTCAGCCCCGAAGACCACATCGTCTTCCTCTCCGCGTCGGGCGCCGCTTCGAAGCAGTACGCGCCGCTGGCCGCCCGCCTCGGCTGCTTCGTGGTCGACGATTCGAGCGCATTCCGGCAGGACCCGGCCGTGCCGCTCGTCATCCCCGAGATCAACCCCGAGGACCTCGAGTGGCACAGGGGCATCGTCAGCCAGCCGAACTGCACGACGACGCCGATGGTGATGGCACTCAACCCGATCCACCGCATCAACCCGCTGCGGCGCATCATCGTCAGCACGTACCAGGCGGTGGCGGGTGCGGGCGGGGCGGCCGTCGAGGGGCTCGCGGCCGAAAGCCGGGCGGCGCTCGAAGGCCGGCACGAGCCCTCGGGCACGCAGAAGCGCGAAATCGCCTTCAACGCCGTGCCGCAGATCGATCTCTTCGCCGAAGATGGCTACACGAAGGAAGAGATCAAGATGGCCAACGAAACGCGGAAAATCCTGCACGCGCCGGAGATCGCCGTGAGCGCCACCTGTGTGCGCATCCCGACGTTCTTCGGGCACGCCATGTCGGTCTGGGCCGAATTCGAACATCCCATCTGGCCCGACGAGGCGCGCAAGCTGATGGCCGAAGCGCCGGGCGTCACGATCATGGATGACCCCGCGCAGGAGCAGTACCCGACGCCGATGGACGCCGCCGGCACCGACAGGGTGCTCGTCGGGCGGCTGCGAAGCGATAGTTCGCTGCCGGGCGCGCTCACCTTCTGGACCGTGACCGACAGCATCCGCAAGGGCGCCGCCACGAACGTCGTGCAGGTCATCGAAGAGGCGGCGAAGCGCGGCCTGATCCGGCGCAGCGCCTGAGCGCGATGCGCCTGAGGCAGCGCAGGGGTAGGATCGGGGCGGTGGCACGCGCCGCCCCCACGTGCTAGACCGGAGGCTGTTCGTTCATGTGGAAGACCATTGGGTCGCTATCGCTGCTCTGCGCAATTTTCATCGCGATGCTCATCGGCCTTTCGATCGTTGGTCTGAAGGGCTAGGCGCCCGCGCGTTCGGGTGAGGCGGCATCGAGTCTCTCGGCCGCCGGGATCACCTTCTCCCCCATCGCCTCGATCGGCTTCAGGTTCTCCACCCCGATGAGCGCGCCCATCACGCCCTGCACGCCCACTTCCGCGAACCGCCCGAGCGTATCGAGCAGCTGATCCGCCTTTTCGCCATTCGCGCCGGGGTCCATCCGCAGCAACACCGACCGGAAGATGCTGTCGTAGTCGCGCCCTTCCCGTTCGCAGTGTTCGCGAAGCACCTCGAACTTGTGCTTCGCCTCTTCCGGTGTGGTCACGCGCACCAGGTTCGTGGCCTGCGCATACTTCGCCACCAGCCGCAACGTCTTTCGTTCGCCGCCACCGCCGATGAGGATGGGTGGGTGCGGCCGCGAAAGCGGCGCCGGGACGTTCAGCGTCTCCCGGAGCTGGTAGTGCTTCCCTTCGTACGGGCCGTTGTTGTCGCTCCACATCTGGAGCGCGATCTGCAGCGCCTCCTCCAGCCGCTCGAAGCGCTCGCGCAGGGAAGGGAACGGCACGCCCAGGCCGAGGTGCTCCCGTTCGAACCAGGCCGCGCCGATGCCGAGCCACGCGCGCCCGCCCGAAAGCACGTCGAGCGTCGTCACCTGTTTCGCAAGCAGGCCCGGGTGGCGGTAGGTAACGCCGGTGACCATCGTGCCCAGCCGGGCACGCCGCGTGTGGGAGGCGAGGAACCCGAGCGTCGTGTACGCCTCGAGCATGTCGTGCTCCGCCGGCCCCACGGTGGGAATCTGGAAGAAGTGGTCCATCACCCAGATGGAGTCGTAGCCGGCCTCGTCGGCGAGCTCCGCGATGCGTCCGAGCGTGGGTGAGAGCCGCGTGGGACCACCGTCCCAGGTGAAGTTCGGGATCTGCAGGCCGATTTTCATGCGCGGTGCCTCATGACGGGTTTCCAACGAGCATACGGCGACGGCCGCCGGGCATGAAAAGGGGCCGGCGAACGCCAGCCCCTGCGAGTCTGCCTGCGAAGCGCGCTTAACCGAGCTTCTTAATCTCCTCGATGAGCGGTGGCACGATCTTCTTGTAGTCCTCGATCACCGCGAACTTCGCGGCCCGCACCATGTTAGCGTCGGGGTCCTTGTTGATCGCGACGATGTTCTTCGAACCCGACATCCCGGCCATGTGCTGGCTCGCGCCGCTGATGGCGACCGCGATGTAGAGGTTCGGCGAGACCGTCTTGCCGGTGAGGCCCACTTGCTGCGCGGGCGGGTACCAGCCGAGGTCGGCTGCCGCGCGCGACGTGCCAACGGCGGCCGTCTTCAGCGTCGCAGCCAGCTCTTCGAGCATCTTGAAGCCCGAAGGGTCGCCCAGGCCGCGGCCGCCGCTGACCACGATCGGCGCGTCTTCCAGGCGGATGCCGGTCGAGACAGCCTTCTCGGTCCCCAGCACGTTGATCCGGGCCTCGCCGGCGCCTTCGACCGTCTTCACCTCGCCGCTGCGGCCGGCATCCGGCTCCAGCGGGTCGAACGACTTCGCCTTCACGGTCGCGATCTGCGGGTTGGACTTCCACGTGTGCTCGGCGCGAGCGTTGCCACCGTAGGCCGAGCGCGTGGCCCGCAGGCGGCCGTTCGCGATCGTCAGGTCGGTCGAGTCCATCGCGACGCCGGTGTTGTGGTTGAACGCGAGCATCGGGCCGAGGTCGCGGCCGAGGCTCGACTGAGCCATCAGCACGATATCGGCGCCCGACTGTTCGAGCGCGGCGTTGACCGCCGGGAGCAGCACCTCGGCCAGACCGCGCGCACTGGTCACATAGACGGTGTCGGCGCCATGGGCGATGAGGTCCTTCGCCTGCGCTTCGTCGCCGGCGATGAAGGCGGAGACGCTGCCGGCGCCCTGGTCGGCGAGCTTGCGGGCGGCACCGAGGAGCTCGTACGAAGCTGGCGCGACGCCCCCGTCGACGGATTCTGCGATGACAAGCGTACCGGGCATTTCTGCGAGCTCCTTAGATCAGCTTCGCCGCGCGAAGCTTCTGGGCGAGGTTGCGGGCCTTCTCTTCCGGCGTGTCGCCCTCGATGATTTCGACGTTGCTCTCGACCTTCGGCACGTAGAGCGCCTCGAGCGGCATCACGCGGTTATCGGGGCCGAGCTGGCCGGCCTCGAGGCCGATATCGGCGGCGCTCCAGACCTGCACGGTCTTCTTGGCGGCCATCATGATCTGGCGCAGCTGCGGGTACCGGGGCTCGCCGAACTCGTTCGAAACCGAAACCACCGCCGGCAGCTTCACTTCCACCGTCTGGAAGCCGTCATCGAGCACGCGCTCGACCTTCACGCTGCCGTTGCTCGTCTCGATGCTCTTCGCGACCGTCACAACCGGCACGCCGAGGAGCTGGCCGACGCCGGTGGGCACAACGCCCATGTCCCAGTCGGCCGAGGCGCGGCCCATGAGGATCAGGTCGAACTCACCGATCTTCCGGATGGCCGCGGCGAGCGCGTGAGCGGTCTGGAAGTTGTCGATGTCGGTGAAGGCCGGGTCGTTGAGGAGCACGCCCTCATCGGCGCCCATGGCGAGCGCATGCTTGATAGCGTCGCGGGCCGAATCGGGGCCGAGAGAGATGACGGTGATCTTCCCGCCGCCGGCGGCGTCCTTGAGGCGAAGGGCGGCTTCGGTTGCCTGGGGGTCGTAAGGGTTTACGACGGGGGCGATACCCTGGGCGGGGATCACTTTCTTCGCGGCTTCGTCGACTTTAAAGGACGAGGCCGGCGTTTCGGGGTCGGGGATCTGCTTCACGCATACGATGATGTTCACGCCGTAGCTGCGCCTCCTGCGCTTTGTCCGGGGCGCCCATGGCGCGGCCCGGGAAACTGCACGGGGAATGATGGGGAAACCCGCGAAATGGTATCAGACGGGGCGAGGATTGTGAAATCTCGCACGCAATACCGGTCACGGTCTCCGCGATGACCCGGTCGCATCACATCCCGATCGCCGCGCCGCGGTGCGTGCTACCCTTCGCATATGTGCCGAAGCATCAAGACGCTGCGCCGACGCGATGAGCCCGCCACCGAAGAAGAAATCGAAGCCGCTGCGCTCCAGTTCGTGCGCAAGATCAGCGGCTACCGCACGCCGGCGAAGAAGAATCAGGAACCGTTCGAGGCGGCCGTCGCCGAAGTGACCGCTGCCTCCGAACGGCTGCTGCGCGCGCTCGGCGCCCTCTCCGAAGCGGGCCAGGCCGGCGACCAGCCAGTTTCGCGCACCGCATAGAGCCCGCTTACACCACGTATCGCCCCTCGCTATACTGCCCCTACGGTTAGCGGCGAGCTAACAACCTCGCCGCCGGAAACGCACGCAGCCAAGGGGGAAGCGCGGTGAAGTTCCACTGGTTCCATCTCATGCCCTGGCCCTACCTGCCGGACAACTTCAAGGAGGCATACCGGTCGGTCTGGGTCGACCCGCCGTACGAGCTGTACGACGCCGAGAAGGGCAACCACGTCTACCACGACTACCTCGACGAACTGGAGTTCGCCGACCGTCTCGGCTTCGATGGCATCTGCGTGAACGAGCACCACTCGAACGCCTACGGGCTGATGCCCAGCCCGAACATCATGGCGGCGACCCTCACGCGGCGTACCAGCAATGCGGCCATCGTGGTGATGGGCAACAGCATCGCCCTGTTCAACCCGCCGCTCCGCGTGGCCGAAGAGTTCGCCATGCTCGATGTGCTTTCGGGCGGGCGGCTGGTGGCCGGGTTCCCCACCGGCACCTCGATGGACACCAATTTCGCCTACGGCATGGTCCCGGCCCAATTGCGCGAGCGCTACTACGAGGCGCACGACCTCATCAAGCAGGCGTGGACCGACAAGGGCGTTTCCAGCTTCAACGGCAAGTACACCCAGATTCGCTACATGAACCCCTGGCCGCGGCCGCTCCAGCAGCCCCATCCGCCCGTCTGGATCCCCGGCGGCGGCTCGATCGAAACGTGGGAGTGGTGCGCGGAGATGGACTACCTCTACGCCTACCTCTCCTATAGCGGCTACATGCGCGGCCGCCAGATCATGGACGGCTTCTGGGAGCGCATGAAGCTCCTGAACAAGGAGCCGAACCCCTACCAGGCCGGCTTCATCCAGACCGTCTGCGTGGCCGACACCGAGGCCGAGGCGAGGGACATCTACGAACGGCACGTGGACTACTTCTACAACCGCTGCCTCCATATCTACCCCGGCTTCGCCGACGCCCCCGGCTACCGCACGAACCGCACCGTGAAGGCGGGCATCCGTAGCCAGCTCGGCGCCGCCGCCCAGCGCGCCCGCGAACGGCTGAACTGGGAGGACCTGCGCAAGAACGGCTACGTCGTCGCCGGCCCGCCCGACTACGTCGTCGAAAAGCTGGACGACCTCACGACCCAGCTGAACGTCGGCCACCTGATGCTCCTGCTGCAGATGGGCTCGATGCCGCGCGACGTCGTGATGTACAACACGAAGATGTTCGCCGAGAAGGTCATGCCGCACCTGCGGAACAAGTTCAACGAGTTCGAAGACCGCTGGTACCCGAAGGCCATGCCGCAGTCCCGGCGGGCCGTGCCGCAGACACCCGAACCAGCCGATATCCCGCTGCGCAACCCGCTGGCCGCGGGCGCCGCAGCCGGCGGCGCATGAGCGCCCGCCATGG
>JBLNCO010000295.1:0-4096 GCA_050260715.1 Hyphomicrobiales bacterium
GGCAAGCCACCGCGCAGGATCTGCACGAAGAGCCCGCGCACGATGGACGACTGCATGTCGAAGACGCCCTGCGCATCGGCGACGAAGACGCCGCGCTGTCCCGAGCTCCCACCCGAGACCAACGCAAGGTAGCGCCCGAGGGCCGGGACCGGCTCGGTGCGGCTGGCCGCGAGCGCGTCCTCCGCGAGTCCCCGGGTGAGCTCGCGGTCGGTGACCACGTCACCGAAGTGGGCCATCAACTCCGCCTTCAAGAGCGTGGGGAGCTTCGGGAGGTCGGCCGGTTCGAATGTCTCCAGGTCGAGACCACGGAGCCGTTCGGCGTAGAACGGCGAGTGGTCTCGGGCGAACGTGAGCAGCTCCCGCAGATGGCGCCGTTGATGCTCCAGCACCTGGGGCTTCGTCCAGCGGAGGCGGGCAACCCGCTCCGGCAACGTCCCGGCCATGATCGACTGGTAGCGCGCGCGAAATTCGGCGAAGGCGGACTGGTTCGAGGCGGGCATGGTGCACCTCCTACTGGATTGGCGGGGT
Organism: Hyphomicrobiales bacterium; assembly: GCA_050260715.1. GTDB lineage: Bacteria > Chloroflexota > Dehalococcoidia > Tepidiformales > Tepidiformaceae > JALOAP01. Next base: position 529 of record JBLNCO010000295.1, read on the forward strand.
CACCGAAAGCTCCTGCCGTACAAGAGCGCTGATGAGGCGGGCAGTCTCGGGGCCGGGCAGGGCGCCCGGGTGGGCGGCGCGCTCGAGCGCGAGGCCGGGGTCGAGCGCGAGGATGAGGTGCACGAGGGTGTCCAGCGAGGCCGGTAGCGTCCGTCCCTCCCGTTCGAACACCGTACGCAGGAGACCGGTCAGGGCTTCGACTGTCTCCTCGTGGAGGGCGGCGTAGCGGGCGTTGAGCTGCGGGTCGCGCGCGGCGATGACCCGGAACTCGGTCAGCAGGAGACCCCAGCGGATGTCCTGCTGCATCTGCATCGCCAGCCGCGCCAGCGCATCGAGCCCTTCGCCCGACGGGACGTCCTCGAGGACGGCCGCGTTCTGCGCGGCGCGCTCCCGGATGCGCGCTTCGAGCAGCGCGAGGAAGAGGTCGGCTTTGCTTTCGAACTGCGAATAGACGACCCCCTTGGAGAAGCCGGCCGCATCGGCGATTTCGTCGAGGGCCGCGCCGTGGAACCCCTTTTCGAGGAACACGGTGCGGGCGGCGGCCAGCAAGCGGCTGCGGTTCTGTTCGGTCCGGGCTTCGCGGCTGAGCCGTGGACTCATACCGGCAGTATTGGAATACCGCCGGTATTTGTCAATGGCCCACGGTCCCGCTACGGCGGGGTAGAATGAGCGAATGAGCCAGGTGACGCTTACCGCAACCGTCTGGGCCGAAGGCGAGCAGTACGTGTCGCTGTGCCCCGAATTGGGCGTCAGCTCGTTCGGCGGAAGGCCGGAGCAGGCGGTCGATATGCTGCGCGAGGCGGTCGAGCTCTACCTCGATAACACGGCCGAACTCGGGTTGCGCTCAGAGCTGCTCCCGACAATCCAATCGCCCATACGTTTCTCCGCCCCGCTCACCGTTGCCGTCCCGTGAGACGGCTCCGGCCCCGAGGTGCCGGGCGCGTTGGGGCTGCCGCGGCCGTACGGTAGACTCGCGCCATGCCGCGTCGCGCCACACCGCCAGCCGCCACCCCCGGAGAAACCGCCATCACCCTGCCGCCCGAACGCATCACGGGTTCGATACTGCTCATCCGCGGCCAACGGGTGCTGCTCGATTCCGGCCTCGCCGAGCTCTACGGCGTGCCCACGAAAGTGCTCCTGCAGGCGGTCCGCCGCAACGCCGAACGCTTTCCCGAGGATTTCATGTTCCAGCTCAGCAGCGAGGAGTTCCGTAGCTTGAGGTCACAATCTGTGACCTCAAGTTCGTGGGGCGGGCGCCGCTACGCGCCCTACGCCTTCACCGAACAGGGCGTCGCGATGCTCTCCTCGGTCCTCAACAGCCCACGGGCGGTGCAGGTGAACATCGAAATCATGCGCGCGTTCGTGCAGCTGCGCGGCCTGCTCGCCACGCACGCCGACCTCGCGCGGAAAATCGAAGAGCTCGAGCAGCGCTACGACGAGCAGTTTCGCGTGGTCTTCGACGCGATTCGTGAGCTCATGGCTCCGCCGCCGCCGCCCACCCGCCGGCTGGGCTTCGCGACCGAACGCGAGCCCCCGGAGGCCGCCGGATGAGCGAAGCGCTCCGCATCGGCCTCATCTCCGACACGCACATCCCCGAGGCGCGGCCCGAACTCTGGCCGCAGGTGTTCGAAGCGTTCCGCGGGGTCGATGCCATCCTCCACGCGGGCGACATCCACGACCTGAAGGTGATCGACCAGCTCAGCGCGGTCGCGCCCACCTGGGCCGCCCGCGGCAATGGCGACGACGGCTCCGGCGGGCGGCCGGTGCAGCCGTTCGATAAGCGCCTGCGCGAGGCGTGGGTGCTCGAAATCGGCGGGCTCACCATCGGGCTCACGCACGATGTGCCCATTCCCGAGTACCCGCCGCACCTCACGCTCGAGCGCGCGATGCAGCGCTACTTCAACCGCACGGACCTCGACGTCCTGGTCTACGGCGACACGCACGTCGAGGCGATCGACACCATCAACGGCACGCTCTGCGTCAATCCCGGTTCGCCGACCTACCCCCGCAACCTGAACACCCAGCTCGGCACGCTCGGCTTCCTCGACATTCGCGATGGCAAGGCCGAAGCGAGCATCTGGCAGCTCACCGAAGACGGCATCGAGCCGTTCGACTGGACGAAATGGCGGAGGCCGTGGTGATGGCCACCGAAGCCGACCTGCGGCGCATCGCCTTCTCGCTGCCATCGGTCATCGAGGAGCCGTATTACGGGCGGCCGTCGTTCAAGGTGGTCAAGACGTTCATGGCGACCCTCAAGGAGGACGGCGAGACGCTGGTGCTCCGGATGTCGCTCGATGAGCGCGACTTCTGGCTCGAACAGGAACCAGACATCTTCTTCATCACGGACCACTACCGGAACTTCCCGAGCGTCCTCGTCCGCCTGCCGGTAGTCGACGCCACGCGCCTCGAAGAGCTCCTTCGCGACGCGTGGCGACTCTCCGCGCCGAAGAAGGTGCTGCGCGAAGCCGGCCTGGCCTGACCCGCAGCCGTCAGGGGGTCCCGGCGCGCCGCCGGGCTTCGCGTTCGGCCATTTCGGCGCGGCGCTGGCGTACCTCCGCGAGCGTCTCGCCGACAGCGCGCTCGAGCTGGGCGAGGTGCTCCGCATCGTGGCCGGCCCACCGCTCGACGAGCTGCGCGATCGTCAGTTCGCCCGCTCGGGTGTGGCCGCGGCGCTCCCAGTCCGCCGGGCGCAGCCCGCCGAGGATGCTCAGCGTTGCCTGGCGCTGGAGGGCGAAGTCGGCGAGGAGCTGTTCGCGGCGGTCGCGCAGGGTGTTGCGCGTGGCCACCCAATCGCCGCCTTCCATGAAGTGCAGCTCCGGGTTCTCGCGTGCGAGCATGCTTTCGAGCGCGGCGCGCATGCAGAGGTACTCGTCGTCGCGCAGGTGGGCCACGATGACCCGCGGCGGCCACCCGTCCGGGCCCGGTTCGCCCATGCGCGTTTCGTCGACTTCGGCCACGAGGTGGGCGACGTTGCGGGGCGTGGCGGCGAGCTGGTCGATCAGGTGGGAGGGGCTCATAGAGCCAGTATAGGCCGCGCGGCGCCGCGCTCCCGGCTCGTGTAGCATGCACGGCCATGACGGAAATCCGGCACCACTTCGTCGAAACGAACGGTATCCGCATGCACGTGGCGGAGGCGGGCGAGGGCTTCCCCGTGGTGATGTGCCACGGGTTCCCGGAGCTCTGGTATTCGTGGCGCTATCAGCTTCCGGCGCTCGCGGAGGCCGGCTTCCGGGCGATCGCACCCGACATGCGCGGCTACGGCGATACCGACGCCCCGGCCGACCCCGCGACCTACCGCACAAGCTCCATTTGCGCCGACATCGCCGGGCTGCTGGATGCGCTCGACATCGAACGGGCGGCGATCGTCGGGCACGACTGGGGCGGATGGCACATCTGGCAGTTCGGCCTCCGCTACCCGAAACGGACCGCGAAGCTGGTGGGGCTGAACACGCCCTATTCGCCGCCCGGCGACAGGCCGCCGACAGCCGCGATGCACGGGGCGTTCGGCGAAGGCGACCGCGGGTTCTACATCCTCTACTTCCAGAAGCCGGGCCAGGCGGAGGCGGAG
>JBLNCO010000296.1:0-3198 GCA_050260715.1 Hyphomicrobiales bacterium
CTCGTGCTCGTGGCGCTCATCTTCACGGCCGCGCTTCTGCCCTATGTCGAATGGCTCGTGCGCCGGGGACTTCCGCGCGTCGCGAGCGTGCTCACCGTGCTCGCCGTCATCGTGCTCGCGCTGGCGGGGCTGTTCGCGCTCGTCGTGCCGGCGATGGTCGACGAGTTCCACGACCTCCGCGAGAACCTGCCCCAGGACGCGCGCGACTTCGAAGACTACATGGAGAATTTCGGCTTCGACACCGAAAACTGGGACCTGCCGGAGCGCGCCGAACGCATCCGCTGGGGCGAGCTCATCAGCGGCGATGTGGCGGTGGACTACGGCCAGCGCGTGGTGTTCGGCCTCCTCTCGGCGCTCACGGTGGTGGTGCTCACGGCCTACTTCCTTATCGATGCGCCGAAGATGGCCGGCTACATCTACCGCTACGTGCCGCCCGGGCGGGAGCCGGATGTCGACGCAATTATGCAAGCGCTCGGGCGGGTGGTTGGCGGGTACATCCGCGGCCAGGTGATAACGTCGGCGGTGATCACGGTGTTCACGCTCGTGGTGCTCCTGGCCACCGGCGTGCCCAACGCGATCGCGTTCGCGGTGCTCGCGGGTTTCGCCGACGTCATCCCGCTGGTGGGGGCGTTCATCGCGGTCATTCCGCCGGCGATCGCGGCGTTCCAGGAGTCGCCGACGCAAGCGCTCATCGTGCTGGGGGCGCTCGTGCTCTATCAGCAGTTCGAGGACCGCTTCCTGGTCCCGCGGGTGTACGGTTCGACGCTGAACCTACCGCCGATCGCGGTGCTCATCGCGGTGCTCGCCGGCGCCGAGGTGCTGGGCGTGGCGGGCATCCTCCTCGCGCTGCCGGCAACGGCCGCTGGCCGTGTGTTACTGGACTACTGGCTCGACCGGCGCGCGGGCATCTCGACGGTTGTCGGCCCGACCGACGAGGTGGCGGCGCCAGACATCGAACCCGAACCGGGGGAGGCATCCAGTGGCTGAGGAAGTTCGTCACGGCGTGGGGAAGTGCGCCAACAACCACCTGGGGTCGTACGGGTACCCGACGCGCCCCGAGGACCCCTACAAGTTCTGTCCCCAGTGCGGAAACGCGATGGTCTGGGCCTGTGGAGCATGCCAGGCGCCGGTCCCCGATGACCCCGATGAGCTGAAGGTGGCCCGCTTTTGCCGCGAGTGCGGCGCCGGGTACTTCGGCGAAGTTGCGCCCACAGCCAATTGAGAGACCGGTGCGACAGCCCGGCCCGAGCCGTGCACGGCGACGTGCGCGGGCGCCGGTACGGTGGTTGGCAATGGCGCCACCGCGCCTGGAGGGCTGCGATGGAACAGCGTCCAAACACTCGTCCGGAACGTGAGAACGCCGTATTTCCGGGAGGGTTCATCCTGCTCCTGGTCATCGGCGCGATCGCCGTCATCGTCGCGGGACTCATCGTTTTCGTGTTCTAAGCTCAGGGGTGCACCGGCCCGTAGCGGCGGAACGGTTCGCTCGCCGCGTCGAGCGCCTGGATCTCGTGCGGGGCGAGCGCGAGGGAGAGCGCGGGGAGCTGTTCGGCGAGTTGCTCCGGGGAGTTCGCCCCGAGAATCGGCGCCGTTACCGTCGGCCGCGCCAGCAACCATGCGATGGCCACCGCCGGCACTGGCGCGCCGTGCGCGGCGGCCACCTCGCGGAGGGCATCGATCACCTGCCAGCCCTCGTCCGTGAAGTACTGGGACACGCGGGCGTAGCGGGCCGAACGGACGCGTTCGCCACCCCTGGCGTACTTCCCGGTGAGAAACCCGCCGGCGAGCGGGCTGTACGGGAGTACTGCCAGCCCACGCTCGGCGCAGAGCTGCTGTAATTCGCGTTCGAACTCCCGGCGGTGGACCAGGTTGTAGTGGGGCTGCAGCGAAACGAAGCCGGGCAGGTTGTGCGCGCGGGTCAGGTCGAGCGCCTCCGTCAGGCGTTCGGGCGGGTAGTTCGACGCCCCGATGAAGCGCACCTTGCCCGCGGCGATCAGCTCTTCGAACGCCCGGAGCGTCTCGTCGATGGGCACGGCGTCGTCGTACCAGTGGCACTGGTAGAGGTCGATGGTGTCGGTGTGAAGGCGGCGAAGGCTCTCTTCGCAGGCGCGGACGATGTGCGCGCGGCTCAGCCCCTCGCCATCGGCTCCCTCCCAGGCGCGTCCACGGACCTTCGTAGCCACAACGAACCTGTCCCGGTTGGCGCGCGCTTCGAGCCACTCGCCGAGGATCTCTTCGCTCGCTTCGGCCCGCGAGCCCTTCGCCCGCGCGCGGTAGATGTCGGCGGTGTCGACGAAGTTGCCGCCGGCCGCGGCGAAGGCATCGAGCACGGCGAACGAGGCATCGCGGCCGGCGGTCCATCCGAACTGCATCGTGCCGAGGCAGAGCCGCGAGACCTCGAGACCCGATTTGCCGAGGGTGATGCGTTCCATCGCGCGAGCCTAGCGCCCCGCGGGCGCCGCCGCTACGCCTCGCGCCTGCTTCGCGGGGTCAGCGCGCGAATACGGCGGCCAGCCGCGCTGTCGGCGATGAGCTCTTCGAGGCGGCGCTGGCGGGTCTCCGGCCGCTTCGCGCGCACGACCCAGTGGATGGCCGCGCGCCGGTACGATGGCGCCGACGCGGAGAAGTACTCCCACGCGGGCGCGTTCGCCCGAAACTTCGCCTCCTCGGCGGGCTCCAGGCGCGCCTCTTCCGTTCGCTCCGACGAGTAGATGCCGGTCCGCGACGCCTCGCGCGCTTCGAACGCCCGCAGGCCCGCTTCGCGCATCTTCCCCGCGGCGATGAGCGCCTCGGCGCGCGCGACGTTCACGTTGCTCCAGGTGCTGCCCGGGCGGCGTGGCGTGAACCTGTTCGTGTAAGCGTCGGGGCCGTGGCTCCGGCGGATGCTATCGATCCATCCGAAGCAGAGGGCCTCCTCGACGGCCTCGTCCCAGGTGACGCTGGGCCGGCCGGTCGCCTTCTTATGGAAACCAACGAGCAGCTCGCTGGCGGTCGCGTGGTTCGCTTGGAACCAGGCGCGGAGTTGGTCACGGTTGGCGAAGAAGGTGGGCTCCACGCGAGTAGTGTAGCCGGGAGTGAGCCGCGGGCGAGCCGTATGACCGAGCAGGAGGCGCATGCTACCATCGAGGGACGGCGCGTTCGTCTAGAGGCCCAGGACGCCGCCCTTTCAAGGCGGAGATCAGGGGTTCGAATCCCCTA
>JBLNCO010000297.1:0-9662 GCA_050260715.1 Hyphomicrobiales bacterium
GCGCCTTCGAGGTCGGTCGGGGACTCCTGCACGGGGTAGAGCAGCCCGTCGGGGCGCCCGCCGGTGAAATCCGCGCCGGCGCAGAACCCGCGGCCGGCGCCGGTAATCACAGCGCAGCGCACCGAGCGGTCGGTGCGCGCTTCCTGGAAGACCCGCCGCAGCTCATCGAAGAGCGTCATGCTGAGGGCGTTCAACTTCTCCGGGCGGTTCAGGGTCACCCAGAGGATGCCCTTCGTTTCGCCCCTCCGTTCGGTCAGCACTGTCTCGTAGCTCATCGCACTCTCCGTTCCTCGATTGCCCGCCGGCGCTGCTGTCGAGCCGGTACACGCGCGCGGCGGTGCCGTAGAACATCGCCTGCTTTTCGTCCTCCCGGAACCCTGCCGCGATCCGCTTGAACGCGTTCCAGAGCACCGCGTACGAACAGCTCGCTTTGTCGACCGGGAAGTTGCTTTCGAACATGCACCGCGACGGCCCGAAGCGCTCGATCGTGTGCTCGTAGTAGTGGCCGGTCGCGGCTACGAGCTCCTCGCTCGCCGGGGGCCGGTCGCGTTTCTCCCAGCCGAAGCCGTTGATGGGCATATTGATCCCGCCGAGCTTCGCCACGACGTTCGGGCACTCGGCGAGCGGGTCGATGTTTCGCCGCCAGGTCTCGAACACCTCCTTCGCGCGCCCCGCGTAGGGACCAATGCCAATCGGGCCGCCGAAGTGGTCGAGCACGATCGTGACGCCGGGAAAGGCGCGGGCCAATTCGGTCAACTCGGGAAGCTGCTCGTGGTAGAGCCATGCATCGAAGCTCAGCCCCAGGCGGCCGAGGTGCGCGAAGCCGCGCCGGAAGCTCTCGCTCGCGAGGAGCCCCGGCGGCGGGTTCGTGTGCGAATTGCGAATCTCGGAGTTTGCGTGCCACCCGGCGGCATGGCGGATGCCGCGAAACCGGGAGCTGGCCGCCATGTGCGCTTCGAGTACCGGCACGACGGCATCGCCGAGCGAGAGGTCGGCGAAGCTGACGATGCCCGCCGCGGCCTTCATCGGGCCGCCCGCCGCCTCCTCGGCCACGCGCTCGACGAACTCCGTCTCGCCGACTGGCCGCATCGCCTCGGGGCCATCGCTGCGATAGCCCGACATGCACTCCACGAACACGGTGCTGACCACGTTGTGGCCGCTGCCCGTGTCGGCGAGCAGCTCGCCGAGCATGTAACGGTTGCCGGGGCGGTCCCAGAGGTGGTGGTGGGGGTCGCAGATCACCCGTTCCGGCTCGAGGATCTCCTCGCTGACCTGGGCCAGCCAGTCGTCGTGCTCGGCCATCGTGCCACCTCCGCGCGGCCGCCCGCGACGCGTAAGCTACCCGCAACCGGCCGGGCCGCACAACGCGGCATCGCCCGCACCGGGAGAGGGCGGTACGGGCGATGCCAGGGGAGCCTGACTGCCGGGTTGGGCCGGCCTCGTCAGCAGGCCACGGCCAGGGTCCGGAGACGAGAGAACACAAGGAGCGACGGAGAGAGCCTTCAGGACGCCCTGGGCGGCGTGGCCCGCCGGGCTCGCTCATCGGCCCACTCTTCGCTGCCCCGCGGCCGGCCGCGGCCCGTCTCGAGGTAGGCGGCGAGGCTCGGCAGGTACTGGTCCCAGCCCGCCTCGCACATCTCCCAGCACTCGAGCCCCGGGCGGAGGCCCTGGTGCACGAACGTGAGCTCGCTGGAACCGGCGTCGATCGCCCGGAACCGGAACGCCACACGCGTGCCCGCCCAGTCGGGGGCGTGGTCCGACGAGAGGCAGGTCCACCGCACCGCCTCGGGGCGATCCAGCGCATCCACCCGCATGATTGTCTTTCCCGGGCCGCCGAACGTGAACGTGAGCTGCCCGCCCTCTTCGTTCGAGCCCGAAGCGTCGGGCGTCCACCACCGGGCGAGCCCTTCGGCGGTTGCCGCGGCTTCGTATGCCTGCTCGATGGGCGCCTGGAGCAGGAGCGAACGGGCGTAGTCCGGCCCGGGAAGCTTCTGGAAGGCCGGGCGTGCCGCGCCCTCAGGCGACTTGTCCGCCGGCCTGCCGGCGTCCATGAACGCCAGCTCGGCCACTTCGATCGATCCGTGCTGGAGCAGTGGACAGCGGGCCGCCAGCTGCTTCGCTTCTTCCATGTCGCTGGCGCCGACGAGCGAGAAGCCGCTCAGCACCTGCTCGGGCTTCGGAGTACCCACGACGCCGCGCTCCTCGGCCGGGCTTCCACGCTCGACGACGGCATCGCCGAGCTCATCGAACCACGCGGTCATGGCCGCGACCGACTCCTGCGACCGCCGGTAATCGGGCGGCAAGCGATACGAAAGCAGGTAGCGAGCCATCTCGTTCCTCCTGGCTCCGGGAAATCCCCGGTTCTACCTCCATGACGAACGAGCGGCCCCGAATTCGACAGGCCCGGGCAAAATTTACGCGGTTACGGCCGGGGAATGACCCCACGTTCCTGCAGGCTGGCGAACTGCTGCCGGAACATGTCCTCGGTGTCCATACAGTCGTGGAACCCTGCCTGGCGCGCCTTGATGGTGCTGTTCAGCGCCGGCACCGGCGAGGGGTTCACCCCGGCCATCATCACGTCGGCGTACACCAGCGAGTTGTAGCCCACGAACTCGACGATGCTCCTGGCGGCATGCAGGCCGTGCTTCTCGACGAGCGCCGCCCATTCCGGGTCCTGTTTCGGGAGGTCGGTCGCGAAGGACATCGGCCGGTGCTCGCCCACCTTCATGCCTAGCGTCTCCGCGATCGCCGGCCACACCCCCTCCCACGTGAAGACATCGCCGTTCGTGAGGTTGAAGGTTTCCTTGCGGGCGCCCGCGGCCGTGGCGCCCCACGCGATCGCCCGCGCGACCAGCCGGGCGTCGACCGCCTCGCGCAGCACCCGTTCGGCGCCGCGGCCCGGGAAGTGCAACGGCTCTCCGCGTTCGCGGAGCAGCGCTGCGTACACCGCGATCGCCAGGGTGGGGTTCATGTTGTTGCCGGGCGCGTCGCCGTAAATCACGGTCGGGCGGTAGACCGTGATAGCCCACGACTGTCCGCGCTGCTTCTCGCGCAGGTAGTCCTCCTGCAGGAAGTAGAAGTTCGGGTGCTCGTTGCGGGGGTCTCGTTCGCGCAGCGGGATCCTGACGCCCGCGTAGCCCACGGACGGGTGATGCAGCCCGTAGGCCTTCGTCCCGTGCAGCAGCGTCACGTGCTGGAGGCCCGTCGCCACGCGCGACAGCGGTTCGAACAGGTTGCGAAGCATCGCGGCGTTCCGCTCCATCACCTCCGCGTCGAGCCAGCCGGGCATCAGCCCCGGCTCCTCCTGGAGCGCCGCGTACACCAGGTGCGTGACGTCGCCCATGGCCTCGAATGTTCGCTCGCACGCACCGGCATCCAGCAGGTCGACCGAAAGGAACCCGGCGCCGGGCACGTCGTTCGGCGTTCGGCGCGAGACTCCGACCACCTGCCACCCCGGCATCGACGCGAACTCCTCGATTGCCGCGTGGCCCACCAGCCCGGATGCGCCCGCAACCAGCACCTTGTTCGCCATCGCACGTCCCTCCACACGCTCGTGCGCGGCGGCCAGTGCGGCCGCCGCGCGCTCGCCGTTCGTCCCGGCCGCTCGGGTTAGTAGGCGCCCTGCCGCTCGAAGATCGTCCGCGGGTTGTGGATCAGCATCGTGTCGACCTGCTCCTGCGTCACGCCGCGTTCGAGCAGCGCCGGCACCACGTCGTCGATGATGTGGTTGTAGTGCCAGTTCGGCGCCAGCGTGTCGATGGCTCCCCGGTCGGGGATCCAGTCCAGGGCGCAGGAGGCGTCGTGGCTCAGTACGATGCGGTCGGCGTAGCCGTCCTTGCAGAGGGTCGCGACGGTGTTGACGCGGTCTTCGAACGGAAGCAGGAAGTCCATCCCGAAGCGGTCCATCCCCACGTACGAGCCGTTGTCCATGAGCTCCTTCAGGTACCCCGTGTCGCTCGTGTCGCCGACGTGCCCGATGACGATGCGCGTCAGGTCGACCCCCTCCTCCTTGAACACGCGTTGCTGTTCGCGGCCGAGCTCGGGCGGGTTGTTGTGCGTGGCGATGGGTACCCCGGTCGCGCGGTGGGCGCGGGCCCCGGCGCGCAGGCACTTCTCGTTCAGTTCGCTCACACCGCCGGCTTCGTGGTCGCTCGCGAGCTTGATGATGCCGGCTTTGATGTCGCTGCCCTGGATCCCTTCCGTGATGTCCTTGACGAACACCCGCGTCAGGTCGTCGGCTTCCCGGTTCCACCAGTAGCGGGGCACGATCCAGTACACGCCCGTCGCGAGCACCACGTTGATGGTCGTGCGCTCGGCGACGCGCTTGAGGTAGTGCAGGTCGCGGCCCATGTCGGCGGTCGTCAGGTCAACGATCGTGCCGATGCCCTTCGAGCTCAGCGTGTTCAGCTTCTTTTCTGCGATGTCGACCTCGCGGTCTTCGACCCAGAGCTCGGGCCAGTTTTCGCCGATGCCCGGGGTCCGAATGGCGACGTGCTCGTGCATAAGGGTGCGGCCAAGGCTGGCGGTATCGACCGGGCCGCGCAGGGTGTTGATGGTGGGCATCGAAACGGTCCTCCTGCTACATCTGCGGAGCGGGGAGGCGGCCGCTCAGACGCTGCCCGCTCGTGGTCGAGGTGACGGTGACGTCACTATCAGGGCCGCGTTTATAGCACGCATAGCTCGGGCCGGTCAACGTGGCCACACGCAGCCCGCTGAGGCCGATCATCCCCGGTGCGCGTCCGGCGATCCAGCGCCGCGCCGCCTACGCCGGGTCGCTCGCGTACACCACCCGGTACCACAACTTCGAAAGCGTCTCGGCGACGCCATCGAGGTCCTCCGTGGCCCCCGGGAAGGGCTCCTCGCCCAGGCCAAACCAGAGCAGGCAGAGCCAGTCCATCATCGCGGCCAGCGCCTTGGCCGTGACCGCCGGATCGATCGGCGCCGCGTGCCCGCGCTGGATGCTGCGTTCGATGTCGCTCCGGATCTGGCGCAGGAACACCGCCCGGTTGTCCCGGTCGCGCTCCCGGAAGTCCTGCCGCGAAAGCGCCATCTGGGTCAGCGACCGGTAGAGCCCGGCGTGCTTCGTCCAGGCATCGAACACTGCCCGCAGCGACACCTTGATGCGCTCGAAGGGCGGCAGGTTGCGGTCGAGCCGCAGGTGCGAATCCTCGAAGAGCTCCGCGTTCAGGCGGTCGCTGAGCGCCATGAGGATGTCGTACTTGTCCTTGAAGTAGATGTAGAAGGTGCCCCGCGCGACGCCCGCTTCGTGCGTGATGTCGTCGACGGTGGCCTCGATGATGTTCTTTTCATCAAGAACGCGTAACGCTGCGTCCATGAGTAGCGCGCGGCGCGCCGGGCTACCCCGGCCGTTCGCTGTCCCGGCGGTGCTGTCAAGTGCCGTCATAAGTTCGATGTCCCCCGCGTCAGCTGCAAAGGTGAGTCGCTGCCTCTCCCTGAGCCGTCTTTGCTGAACGGGGAACACGCATCAGCACCCACCGCTCGGCCCGGTGCCATATGGTACGGAGTGAGGTTTTCCGACACAACAAAACCGTAAAATCGCATCGCGCTGCGGCGGCTTCCACCAGCTCCGGCCATCGGCTTCACCTATTCCGTTCATAGTTGACAGGCCTCTTTCGGGCGTGCTAGAACCCGTCTGCCCGTTCGAATGACGCTGACGTCACAATCATCGACCATGTGGCGTCCGGTGTGCAGTCGCGGTAAAGGAAGGCCGATCCAGGTGCTGCATCGCTTGCATCAGGTCGTGTTCGACCTCCCCTCCGGCCGCGCCGTCTCCCGTGTTTCGCGGGGTTTGCGGCAGCGCCGCCCCGCCGCGCCTTCCTGCTCGAACCCCATTCCCGCGCCCCACCGCATCGCGCTCAGCATCGATCGCCGGCCGCCCCCCGAGCGTGCCGGCCCGGCACCGTCTGTTTGCTCCCTGGCGACCCCGTCGCCGGGCAAATCATGGAGGGAAAGGGAACATGGAAAGGGACAACTACTGGCTTCGCAGCTCCCGCCGACGCTTTTTGAAAGGTGCGGGGGTGAGCGCCCTCGGGGCGGCCGCGCTCGCCCTCGGCGCCTGCGGCGACGACGATGACGACGGCGGCGGGGGCGGCGGCAACTCATCCGGCAGCGGCCAGAAGCAGACCGTCCCGACCCTGCCGCAGATTTCGCTCGCGCCCGACCTCGACAAGATCATGAGCGGCACGCCCAAACCGGGCGGCGAGTTCCATCCCGTGCTGGGCGGCGGCATTCCGGACCAGTACAACCCCATTCGCGACGCCGGGTATCCCGGCCTCCAGGTGTCGGCGGGTGTGCTTTCGAGCCTCGTCCGCGCCCGCTACCCCATCCTCGGCGAGCTCAAAATCGAAGGCGACCTCGCGAAGAGCTGGGAGCAGGTCGACGAGCAGACCATCACGTTCAAGCTGGTCGAGAACGCGAAGTGGCAGAACGTCCCGCCGGTGAACGGCCGCGCCCTCACCTCCGAGGACGTGAAGACGAACTTCGACTACATGCGCACGCAGCAGCCCGATTTCGTGCTCGCGCCCATGTTCTCGATGATCGACCGCATCGACACGCCGGACCCGGCGACGGTCACGGTGCACACCAGCATCCCCTACGCGCCGCTGCTTTCGAACCTGGCCGATGTCTGGGCGAAGCTCATCCCGCGGGAGCAGTACGAGGGCGACCTTTCGAAGCAGAAGCCCGTCGGGAGCGGGCCCTTCATCTTCGATAGCTTCACCAACGGCGTGGAGTACGTCCTCCGCAAGAACCCGGACTACTACCGCGAAGGCAAGCCGTACCTCGACAAGATCCACTGGCACGTGTTCGACCCGTCGAACCCGAACCTCGCGCCGGCGGCCTTCCGTTCGAAGCAGACCGATGCGGGCGGCGCAGCCACCATCCCGCTCGCGCTCGACCTCATCAAGCAGACGCCCGATGCGAACTGGGGTTGGCGGTACGGCGTGCTGAACCCGATGATGCTCAACAACAGCGTCGGCGTGTTCAAGGACGAGCGCCTTCGCCGGGCGGTGCAGCTCGCCATCGACCCGGAGACCATCATCAAGATCCAGTGGCAGAGCTTCGGCCAGCTCGGCCAGCAGATCCCCCTCTGGTACGAGGAGTACCGGCTGCCGGAGAACCAGCTGCCGAAGCGCGACGTGGCCGAGGCCAAGAAGCTGCTCGAAGCCGCCGGCCAATCGAACCTCAAGATCACCGATAAGACGTTCCAGGGTGGCCAGCTCGCCTTCGGCACCACGCAGGTGCAGCAGGCGCTGAAGGAAGCCGGCATCGACATGGAAATCCAGCAGATGCAGTGGGCCGATTGGCGCGTCAACGTCTACGGCTACCGGGGCGACTTCGAATGCACCATGGGCGGCGAGTTCGACTACCTCAGCCTCGACCGCCAGCTCTACAACTCCTACCACTCGAAGGGTGCGGGCAACAACCGCAAGGTCAACGACCCGCAGCTCGACAAGATGCTCGATGACGCCCGCGGCATCTTCGACCACGAAGAGTCGGTGAAGGCGTACAAGGACATCTCCAAGTACATCACCGACCACGCGATCAACATTGCCCTCCCGAACGGCACCGCGCCGATCGGCACGCAGGCTCGCGTGAAGGGCTGGTTCTTCCACTGGAGCGCCGGCGCCCTCCTCGAGATGAACTTCCTCGACGAGGTCTGGCTCGACCAGTAGTAGAGCAGGACACCGCCCGGCCAGCCGTTTCCCTCTCATTCGGCCGGGCGGTGCTCCATCGTTCAGTCAATTTGGGGGCGCTTTTTGACGAACTACATTGTCGGACGACTCTTGTCTGCGGTGATCACCATCCTCGGCACGACCTTCCTGGTGTTCACCGCCGTGCGCTTCCTCCCCGGTAGCGCCGTCGACATCATCGCCTCGACCAGCACCGTCGGTGGCCCCGACGCCCGGGACCAGATCGAACATGAGCTCGGCCTCGATAAGCCCCTTCCCATCGGCTATGTCCACTGGCTCTCCGATATCGGCCGCGGCGATTTCGGCGATTCGCTGATCAACGGCCAGCCGATCGGCGACTACATCATGGAAGGGCTGCCCGTCACCCTCGAGCTCGGGCTCATGTCGCTCTTCTTCGGGATCATCTTCGGCGTGCCCATCGGCGTCATCTCCGCGGTCGCGCAGGACAGCTGGATCGACATCGTCTTACGCACCATTGCCGTCGTCCTGCTCGCCGTGCCGGGGTTCCTCATCGCGACTATCGTGATCGTCGTGGCGTCGCGGCTCTGGAACTGGAACCCGCCCATCACCTACATCAGGTTCAGCGACGACCCGATCCACAACATCGGGCAATTCGCGCTGCCGGCGGTGATCCTCGGGTTCAGTTCGGCCGCGGCGCTCATGCGCTTCACCCGCACGGCGATGCTGGAGGTCTACCGCCAGGACTACGTGCGCACCGCCCGCGCGAAGGGGCTCGCCGAGCGCTCCGTGGTCATCCGCCACGCGCTCCGCAACGCGATGGTGCCCATCCTCAGCGTGGTCGGCATCTTCCTTGCGTTCATCGTGGGCGGCACGGTCATCTTCGAACAGATTTTCCAGCTGCCGGGCCTCGGCCGCTTCCTGCTGTCAGAGGTGAACACGCGGGACTACCCCGGCGTGCAGGCGATCTCGCTGCTCTTCGCTGTCACCGTCGTGCTCGTGAACCTCCTGACCGACCTGTCGTACACGCTCGTCGATCCGCGCGTGAGGTACTAGCGTGGCGCACGTCGATTCCGCTACCACACTCGACACCGCCGGCATCGCTCAGCACCGGCCGAAGAGCCCGCAGCCGCTCCTCATCCGCGTCTTCCTGCAGCTCGCGCGCGAAAAGCACCTCGGGTTCTGGGGCGGGCTCGTGCCCATCGTGGTGGTCATCCTGCTTGCCGTGCTCGCCCCCGTTATCGCGCAATACGACCCGAACCACCAGGACGGCAACGTCCTCCTGCAGTCGCCGAGCTTCTCGCACTGGTTCGGGACCGACGAATACGGCCGCGACGTGTTCGCGCGGGTCGTCCATGGCGCCCGCGTCTCACTCACCGTCGGGTTCCTGTCGGTGCTCATCGGCGTCAGCATCGCCACGGTCATCGGCATCGTCTCGGGCGGCTTCGGCGGCTGGGTGGACCTCATCCTTCAGCGCGTCGTCGACGTCCTGATGGCCTTCCCGTCGTTCGTGCTCATCCTGCTCATCGCTGCCGTCCTTGGCCCAGGCGAACGGAACACGATCATCGCCATCGCGATCTTCCTTATCGCCGGGCCCTCGCGGGTGGTTCGCGGGCAGGTGCTGACGGTGAAACAGAACATGTATATCGAGGCAGCCCGCTCCATGGGCTGCTCCTATCCGCGCATCCTCCTGCGCCACATCCTGCCCAACGTGTTCGATGTCATCGTGGTGATCGTCAGCATCAACATCGCATTCGCGATCATCACCGAGGCGGCGCTGAGCTTTATCGGGCTGGGCATCCCGCCGCCCAACCCCGACTGGGGCGGCATGGTTAGCGGCCAGGAGACGGCCTACCTGGTGAAGGCCCCCTGGATCATCGCCTCTGCCGGCGGCTTCCTCGCGGTCACCGTGTTCGCCTTCAACATGCTCGGCGACGCCCTGCGCGACATCCTCGATCCGCGCCTTCGCCAGCTGTAACCCCGCCGCGGGGC
>JBLNCO010000298.1:0-4327 GCA_050260715.1 Hyphomicrobiales bacterium
CGGCGGCGAGGTGCGCGCAGGCGACGAAATCGAGGTGGAGCTGCCGGACGGCGCCTGGCGGCCGCTCGGGGTCGTTTAGTTTCCAGTACCGCTTTCGGTGACGGCGTCTCCGCAACTAGCCTTCGGCGGGGGCGCCGGTGAGGAAGAGGTGCGTGAGCTCGCGGGTCGCGAGGTCGAGGCGCCAGGCGTCGGGGAAGGTGAGGGCGCGCCAGAAGGGGACGGCGCCGATGCCTGCGAGCGAGGCCAGGTACAGCGACAGCGACATGCCATGGCCCACGACGACAAGGTCGCCATCGCCCGGCTTCGCGAGGTGTGGTTCGAGCGCAGCGTGGATGCGGCGCACGACTGCGTCGCGCGGCTCCCAGCCGGGTTGTTCGTTGCCTTCGAGGTAGGCGGCCGCGCGGTCGCGGTAGTCGCCGACCCAGTCGTCGGGGCGAGACACTTCGCGCAGGTTGCGGTCGAGTTCGGCCTGGAGACCGCGGCGCATGGCGATAACGCGCGCGGTCTCGTCGGCCTTGCGTTCGGGGCTGGCGAGCACGACCGGCGCCAGGTGTCCGGGCAGATGGTACGCCAGCAGGACGCAGTCTTCACGCGCGGCTTCGGTCAGCGGCCAGAGGGAGGGCGCCAGCCCGCGCGTGACCTCGGGCAGCGCGTGGCGAACGAGGATGATGGCGTGGGGCAAGGCTAGCCGGCGGCTTCGCCGGTGGCGAGAGTGCGCGCGAAGGCGGTGATCTCGTCGTAGGCGCGGCGCATCTCGCGGTCTTCGAAGAAGAGCTTGCCAGCGGGTTCGACCAGCGTGCCGCCGAATGCTTCGACGATGTCGGGGTGGTCGTCGACCACGTAATCCGGGATGAACGGGACGCCGAGCTCCACCAGTCGCTGGTGGTGGTCGTAGAGCGGCTTCCAGAAGCAATCGAGGATGTGTTCGCGCAGGTCGAAGCGGCGGACGACCTCCCAGCGGGGGCCGTAGCCGCTCCAGAGGTAGAGGTCGTGGCCGTCGCGGCGAAGCTGTTCGAACACCTCGACGACGTCGGGGCGGAGCTTGACGTCCCAGGTTATCAGCGTGTCGTCGACATCGAAGAAGATGTTCACGGCTGCACTCTGCCGTGGCGGTTGGCCGGGCGCAAGCTCACGGCGTGCCGGGGTCGCCGGGGCGGAGCGGGTTGGTGAACTGCCGGCCGATGTCCGAGAGGTCGCCGGTGAGGTCGTCGCCGGCGGGCTTCTTGCCGTCTTCGACCCAGCCGCGAAGGTCGTTCCAGGCGGTCAGGAGCTCGGTATCGCTGAAGATGCAGTGTCCGGCTGCGCGAATGGCGCGCTGGACGAGGAGGTCTCCCTTGCCGGCGGCCTCTGCCTTCTCGCGGTAGGAGATCTCGTTGGTGATGGGCACGAACACGTCGCCCGTGTTGTGCAGCGTGAGCAGCGGGTCGCTGATGTTCCCGGTGGTGGGGACGGCGTCGGGGTGGGCGTCGAAGTTGCGGACGGCGGGGTCGGCGGGGAGGCGCCGGATGCCCGCGTTCAGCTCTTCGTTGCTGATGCCGAACGAGGGGTCGATGGCGTACTCGATGCCATCGTTGGTGGCGGCGGCGCCGGGCACGCTCGTGCGGTTGGGGTCGATGAGCAGGATGCCGAAGTTGACCTGATAGGTGGCGGCGTAGCCTTCGTAGAAGAACGGACGCGGGCCGCCCGAAAGTTCGCGGGCGACGCTGGCGAACTCCTTGCCCTCCTCGGTGGGGTTATCGGGGGTGCCGAGCGCCTGCGGGAGCTGCTGCGTGAGCGCGGCGGCCATCGCGGCCTGGCCGGAGCCGGTGGGGAGGGTCACGCCGCTCAGGTACTCGGCGGCCATGCCCCAGGCGACCAGGTAGTCGATCTCCTCCTCGCCGCCCAGGGCTCCGCAGACGGAGAGCGCGCCATCGAAGCGGTCCGGGTAGTTCTCGAGCAGGAGCGCGGTGACGTGGCCGCCCATCGAGACGCCGAACAGGTAGACGGTGTCGGGCTTCCCGTACTTGCCGGAGAAGAAGTCGAGCAGGTCGAGGGTGTCATCGGCGCCGACGCCGGGGACGTACTGGTTTTCGCTGAAAGAGCTCGCCGCCCACGCGTACCCGGCGGAGATCCACGCCTCGCGGAGGGCGTCGTTCGGGCTGCTGACCGTGAGCTCGTTGGTGCCCAGCCGCACGCCGTGGGCGTACATGATGAGCTTATGGTTCCAGTTGGCGGGCATCTCGATCCGGTAGGTCGCCTTGCCAAGCGTGCCGAAATCAGCGGTTGCGCCGGGCAGGGCTTCGAAGTCGGGAGGGGCGGCGGTGTGGGGGGCGCCGGTCGGACTGCCGAGCCGCGCTGGCGGAGTCCGGATCGGGCTGGGCGCCGCTGTGGCGGTACCGGTCGCGGTTGCGGCAGCGGCGGGGGAGCTGGCGGAGGCGGCGCCGGCGGTATCGGAGGGCGGGACAGCCGTGGCGGGCGAGTCATCGCCACCGCCGCATGCGGGGAAGAACAGCGCCGCAAGGGCAATGGCGAGCGCCATGACCCACGGGCGAGGCGAAACCGTGTGCCGCATCATCGACGGCAGGATACCGGGTTTACGATTTAGTGCACGTCAGGTTACTCGCCGTAGCGGAAGGCCGGTTTCTCCAGGTACTGCTTTAGCGACATGCCCCGGGCGTCCCGCGCGGAGGTCACGGGGTCGTCGTAGGGCCACTTCACGCCGATATCCGGGTCGTTCCAGGCGACGGTCCCCTCGGATGGCGGGTCGTAGTAGCCGGTGCACTTGTAGTTGACCTCGGCGACGTCGCTGAGGGTCGCGAAGGCGTGGCCGAAGCCCGGCGGCACCCAGAGCTGGCGCATGTTCTCGGCGGTGAGTTCGACCGCGACCCACTTGCCGAAGGTCGGCGAACCGACGCGCAGGTCGACGGCAACGTCGAGGATGGCGCCGACGGTGCAGCGGACCAGCTTGCCCATGGGGGCGGTCATGTCCTGGTAGTGGAACCCACGCAGCACTTTCGCCCCGGAGCGCGAATGGTTGTCCTGGACGACGTCGAGGTCGAGCCCGTGTTCGGCGAAGCGCTTCTTGTGGAACGCCTCGATGAAGAAGCCGCGCTCATCGCGGAAGAAGTCGGTATCGACGATGACGACTTCGGGGATTTCGGTAGGGGTGACGGTGATGTCCATCGGCAGCTCCGAGGCGGCGTTGGTGCGGGATGCGGCGGGATGTGCCCCGGTGCGATCCAGCGTTGTTGTCCGAGGAGTTTAGCGGGTGTCGGGGAACCGGTCGCCGCGGGCGCCCCGGGCGCCAACGGGCCCAGGCAGTGCCGGCCACCGGACACCCGGCGGCAAGGCGAGCCGGGACTGAGAACGGCTCACTCTTCGATCGGTTCGAAGATGTGCGGCATCGCCTGGTAGGCGGGGCGGACCGATTCGAGCAGCTCCATCCAGGCGATGTTGTAGTACTTCGGGTGGCCGAGCTGTTCGATGGGGGTGTTGCCGTACTGCTCGACGAGCCGGGCGACCGAGCGCGCGGGCGTCGTGCTAAGGGCGATACCGAGGCGCTCGGTGAGCTTGGCGCCCGAACAGCGGTAGTTTCGGACGATGTTCGGGAGGGGACCGTCTTCGAGGGCCACCGGCTTCCCGAGCCGCACGAGCGCCGCCGCGACCACTTCCGCGAGGTCGCGGACCTGGTAGTTCTCCTGGACGACGTTGAAGATTTCGCCGGCGACGAGCTCTGAGGGGGCTTCGAGGCAGGCGACGTGGGCATCGGCGAGGTCGCCGACCGCGACGAGCGGCCGCCACATGCGCCCGCCGCCGTGCAGGATGAGCCGCTGGCGCACGAGCGCATCCTTCACGAAGGAGTTGACCACGAGGTCGAAGCGCATCCGGGGGCTCGGGCCGAAGACGGTGGCCTGGCGGAGGATGACCGGTTCGAAGCTATCGCCGGCGTTCGCGAGCAGGGCGCCCTCGGAGTAGTGCTTCGAAGTGGCGTAGGCGCCGCGCGGCGCGATGGGCGCCGTTTCGTCGAGCAGCTCGTCGGTATCGAGGCCGTCGTAGAGCGAGCAGGAGCTACCGAAGACGAAGCGCTTCACTCCGGCGGCGCGGCAGAGCTCGGCAATCGTCCGCGTGGCCGAGGCGTTCATCTGCCAGTTGGCTTCGGGGCTGTATTCGCTGGTGGGGTCGTTCGAAAAGCCGGCGAGGTGGTCGACTGCGTCGATGCCTTCGAGCACGCCTTCGGGCAGGCGCCGGACATCGGCGTTGACCAGTTCGACGCCCGGTTCGTTGGCGTAGTGCGGGATGCCCCAGAACATGCGGTCGACCACGCGAACCTGGTGACCGCGTTCGAGCA
>JBLNCO010000299.1:0-4553 GCA_050260715.1 Hyphomicrobiales bacterium
GCATCTTCCCCAGCCGCGGCGACGATGCGTGGATCGCGATTGCCGCCCGCGATGACGGCGACTGGCGGCGCCTGGCTTCGGCGCTCGGGCGGGATGACCTCGGCAGCGACCCGCGCTTCGCGACGCTCGCGGGGCGCAAGCAGTTCGAAGACGAGCTCGAAGCCGAGATCGCGAAGTCGACTCGCAGCCGCGATGGCTGGGAACTGGCTTCGGAGCTGCTCGCGGCCGGGGTCCCCGCGGCACCCCTCGAAACGATTCGCGACCACCTGGAACGCGACACGGGGACGGGTCTGCGCTATGCGCCGATCCACCATCCGTACGGGTCTGAGTTCCTGGTCGTGAACCAGTTCATTCGGCCTCGCGGTGAGGTCGTACCCAATCGGCGCGCCCCAATGATCGGCGAACACAGCGACTGGATTCTCCGCGAGGTGCTTGGGAAATCGGCGGAAGAGATCGCGGCGCTCACGGTCGACGGGGTCATCGACTAACCGGGAGGTGGAAGTTGGAGTACAAGACGATTCTGTACGAACAGGCCGGCAACGTCCTGAAGGTGACGCTGAACCGGCCGGAGAAGCGCAACGCGCAGGACGGGGTGCTCATCTCCGAGTTGCACGACGCCATGGTGCGCGCCGAAGCGGACGACTCGGTCCACGTGGTGGCGCTGTTCGGGGCCGGCAAGTCGTTCTCGGCGGGCCATGACCTGAAAGAGGGTTCTTCCTCGGGGCCCTTTGCGCACTACGACCGGACGGTGACCAGCGGCCGCCTCCAGTATGCCGACGACATCCTCTTCGGCTACTGGATGTTCATTCACGACCTTCGCAAGCCGACGATCGCGGCCGTGCACGGCTACCTCGCGACGGCCGGCATTTCGCTCGCGGCGATGTGCGACCTGATCGTCGCCGCCGACGACGCCCGGTTCCTGGACCACGCCGTCACGCTGTTCGCCACACCGGGGACCGAACTCGCCTGGTACCCATGGGAACTCGGCGTCCGCAAGGCGAAGGAGTTCCTCTGGACGCAGCCGGTGTGGGACGCCTACACGATGGAGCGCCTGGGGCTCGTGAACCGAGTCGTTCCGCGGGACGAGCTGGAGACCACGGTCATGGCGATGGCCGAACAGATCGCGCTCGCTTCGCCGCTCGCGGTGCAGATGACCAAGCGGACCATCAACAAGGCGTGGGACCTCATGGGCAAGCGCGCCGCCTTCGATTACCACCTGGTCGTGCAGCAGATGGCCATGATGTCCGACGACTCCTCGCGCAAGGCCGAACAGCGGGCGAACAAGAACACGACGGAGTGGCTCTCCGAGGTCCGCAACAACGCCCACGTAACCGACCCGCGCGCTGTCCAGCAGCAGGCCGGGGCCTGAGGAGTAGTCATGCAGAAGCGATGGTCCCTCTCCCTTCCGATGGTCAGCGTTCCGCTCTGCGACCTGGCCGATGTGGCGCGCGAAGCCGAACGCCTGGGGTACACCGATGCGTGGTCGTCGGAGGTCGACGGCATCGATGCGTTCACGCCGCTGGCCGTGATCGGCCAGGCGACCGGCATGCGGCTCGGCACGGCGATCGTCAACGCCTACACGCGGGGCCCGCAGACGCTCGCGTCGTCGGTTGCGGGCATCGCCGAGCTCGCGCCCGGGCGGTTCATCCTCGGCGTGGGGTCGGGTTCGCAGCCGATCATCGAGCGCTGGAACGGCGCGAAATTCGAAAAGCCCGTGACCCGCGTGCGCGAGATGGTGCAGTTCCTGCGCCAGGCGCTCTCGGGCGAACGCGTGGTGTTCGAAGGCGAGACGATAAAGGTCAACGGGTTCCGGCTGACCGCGGTGCCGGAAAAGCCGGTCGGGCTGCAGATCGCCGCCCTGCGGCCGGGCATGCTCCGTGCCGCGGGGCAGGTGGCGGACGGCGTGATCCTCAACTGGCTCTCCGCGAACGATGTCAGGCAGTCGGTCGCGGTCGTGCGGGAGGCGGCGCGCGAAGCGGGACGGGACCCCGACAGCATCGAAGTGACGGCCCGGCTCATCGTGAACCTCGACCCGGTCGGGCCGGAATCCGACGCAATGCTCCGGCGGGCCGTCACGACGTACCTGAACGTGCCGGTCTACCGCAAGTTCCATGAGTGGCTCGGGCGAACTGAACAGCTGGCGCCGATGTGGTCGGCGTGGGCCGCCGGCGACCGGCAGGCGTCGCTCGAGGCTGTCCCGCCTTCGCTCATCAACGAGCTCATGGTTCGCGGCACGCCCGACCAGCGAAACGAACAGGTGCGAGCCTACATGGACGCGGGCGTCGACACCGCGTTCCTGTCGTTCGGCACGTCGGAGCCCGACCCGGTGAAGCGCCGGCAGATCGTCATGCAGGCGCTCCACGACATGGCGCCGTCGAATGTGGGAGTCTCGGCGTGACAGCGCCGGAGCTCCTCGCCGAAGACGTGGGCGGGGGCGTGCGCGTCCTCACGCTGAACCGGCCGGACCGCCTCAACGCGCTGAGCCCCGGCATCGGCCAGGGGATCCGGGAGGCGTTCGAAACCGTACTCGATGGCGGCGTTCGCTGCATCGTCATCCAGGGCGCGGGGCGATCGTTCTCGGTGGGGGCGGACCTCAAGGAACCCGCCACGCACTCGGCCGACAGCATCGCCGATGGGCTCGACATGTTCTTCCCCGGGAAGGACATCGCTCCGGCCTGCCGCGTGCCGGTGATCGCGGCCGTGCACGGCTACTGCTGCGGCGGCGGGTGGGAGCTCGCCCTCGCGGCGGACATCTGCGTGGCCACGGCCGATTCCCGCTTCTGGTTCCCGCAAACGGGCCTCGGCCTGTTCCCGGGCGCAGGTGGCACCGGGCGGCTGGTGAAGGCGGTCGGGAAAGCGAACGCGATGGACATCATCCTGACCGGCCGCTACGTCTCGGGCGAGGAGGGTTTCCGGCTCGGGTTCGTGACCCGGCTTTTCGAAAACCAGGAGGCACTGCGTGTTGGCGCGCTCGAACTGGCGCGGGAGATCGCCGCAAAATCGCCGCTGGGCGTCATGATGGCGAAGCAGTCGATCCTGCGCGCGATGGACCGGCCGATCGAAGATGCGCTGCTCGAAGACAACATCCGGCTGTACCCGCTCTACGGCTCGGACGACCGGAAGGAGGCCTCGGCCGCCTTCCTCGAACGCCGGCAACCCGCCTGGCAGGGCAGATAGAGGAGGCGGCTGTGCTCGAAGGCGTGCGTGTCCTTGATCTTTCGCGGGCGGTTGCCGGTCCCTATTGCACGCAGATCCTCGGGGATTTCGGCGCCGACGTCATAAAGGTAGAGCCGCCCCTCGGCGACATGGGCCGCTTCGCGGGCCTTTCGCGCCATGGCGATTCGACCACCTACTTCCTGTCGATGAACCGGAACAAGCGGAGCATCGTGCTCGACCTTCGCCAGCCGGAAGGCCGCGAGGTGCTGGCGCGGCTGGTGGGATGGGCCGACGTGCTCGTGGAGAATTTCCGCCCGGGGGTGCTCGCCCGGCTAGGCTTCCACGAGCAGCACCTCGCCGAGCTCAACCCGAACCTCATCCTCTGTTCGATTTCCGGCTACGGGCCCGATGGCCCCTACCGCGACCGCAAGGCGCTCGACCTCATCGGCCAGACGATGAGCGGGCTTGCCAGCCTCACCGGTGAACACGACGGACCGCCAACGCCCGCGGGCGCGCCGGTATCCGACATCCTCACCGGGCTCAACGCGTGCATCGGGGTGCTGGCGGCGCTGGCGAGCCGCGGGGGCCCCCGCAACGGCTTCCACACCATCGACGTGACGCTGCTCGCCAGCACGCTCTCGGCACTGACGGTCGAGGCCACGTCGTATCTCAACACCGGCGAGGTGCCCGGGCGCTACGGCAGCGCCTGGTTCCAGACGTTCCCCTATGACGTGTTCCCGACGAGCGATGGCTGGATTGCCATCGGCGCGGCCGGCGACTGGACGAAGCTCTGCGACCTCCTCGGGCTGCCCGAACTGGGCGCGCGCGAGGACCTACGGGATATCGAGCAGCGCCTCGCCCAGCGCGCCACGCTGAAACGCGAACTCAGCGCGGGTACCCGGCGCTTCCGGACCGCCGAACTCGTGGAACGCCTGCAATCGGCGGACCTGCTCTGTGGCCCGGTAAACGACCTGGGGCAGGCGTTCGAGGACCCGGCGGTCCAGCATGCCGGCCTCCGCATCGAAATCGCTGGAGAGGCCGGGGACAGGTTCGCGACGGTCGACAGCGCGGCCAACTTCTCACCCGGCGGGCGAAGCGCGGGCCGCTACGCGAAGCCACGCCGCCATCCTCCGCGCCTCGGCGAACACACGCTCGAAGTGCTCGCCGAACTGGGCTATGGCGACGACGCCGCCGACAAGCTCTGCCGCCAGTCGGCGGTCGCCTACCTTCCCGCGTCCAGCTGAGGCGCGGCCGGCAGCGAGCTCTCATCCTCGCCGCAACTCGCCGGCTATGGCAGCGAGTCGAGGCAGGGGAAGGTGCCCGTGGACTTAGCGCCGTTCCGATCTATATAGATAGCGCGCGTGTCGCTGGTCTGGCGGTGGGCGGGCGGCCCGGGC
>JBLNCO010000300.1:0-8505 GCA_050260715.1 Hyphomicrobiales bacterium
AGAGAACATCGGCACCATTACTCCCCTTATCGGCGAACGGTTGCTCGCCGCCGCCGAAACCTACCCGCCCGAATGGATCGAAGCGGCCTTCCGCGAGGCCGCCGAGCTCAACCGCCGCAACTGGCGGTACATCGAACGCATCCTGCAAACCTGGGCCCAGGAGGGCCGCATCGATGAAGCGCCTGGACGAGATTCTTTCGAAGCGAGGAAACGCCGCTACCTGGGTGGATCCTTCGGACAGTCCCCTGTCCGCTGATCCGGAGCCCGAAGAGCCCGTCTGCCCGCTCTGCGGAGGCGCTGGCTTCGTGCGCCGCCCGCGCCCGCTCGACGACCCGCGCTTCGGCAAGGCGGAGCCCTGCGACTGTGTGCTCGCGGAGACCCCCGAAGCCCGGACCTCGCGCCTCGAACGGCTTTCGAACCTCGGCTCGCTGAAGCGCTTCACGTTCGAGTCGCTTCACCCCATGGGCCGCGACGGCGAGAGCCCCTGGTTCGAACAGGCGCTTGCCGCCGCTCGCGCCTACGCCGAATCGCCCGCGGGCTGGCTCGTCCTTTCGGGCCCGAGCGGCTCCGGGAAGACGCACCTCGCGGCCGCCGTCGCCAACCGCCGCATCGAGCTCGGGCAGCCCGCGGTCTTCATGGTCGTCCCCGACCTCCTCGACCACCTCCGGGCCAGCTACGACGCCACCGAGGAAGACGAGGGCTTCGTGCCCCTGTTCGAACAGGTGCGAACGACGCCGCTCCTGCTCCTCGACGACATCGATGCGGCCGCCGGCACGGCGTGGGCGCGCGAAAAGCTCTTCCAGGTGGTGAACCACCGCTACAACGCCGAGCTCCCGACCGTGTTCACCTGCTCGGTCGCGCCCCGGCAGCTCGAAGACCGCATCGGCACGCGCCTCAGCGACCCCGTCCTCGCGACGGTCGTCACCCTGCAGGGCCAGGCGGCAGCCACGTATCGCCAGGTCGGCGGCATGTCCCGCGAGCACCTCGCCGAAATGCAGTTCCGCGACTTCGATCTGCGCGGCGCCGGCCTCGAACCCGAGGAGCGCGATTCCCTCGACGGGGCCTTCCACGCGGCACAAAGCTTCGCCGACGCGCCCCGCGGCTGGTTCGTGCTGCAGGGCCCGAACGGCTGCGGGAAGACCCACCTCGCGGCGGCGATCGCGAATCGCGCGCTCGCCCGCGGCATGGACGTCTTCTTCGCGGTCGTCCCCGACCTTCTCGACCACCTGCGCGCGTCGTTCGCGCCCGGGAAAGACGTCGCCTACGACGAACTCTTCGACCAGGTGCGCAACGCAGGCCTGCTCGTGCTCGATGACCTCGGCGCCCAGACCACTTCGCCGTGGGCCCAGGAGAAGCTCTACCAGATCGTGAACTACCGGACGGTCGCCGGCCTCCCGACCGTCGTGACCACGGATCGCACCGACGATGAACTCGCTGCAGCGCACCCGCGCATCCTCGCCCGCATCGGAGACCCGTTCGTGGGAACTTTTGCGCGCATCATTGCGCCGCACTTCCGGCTCGGCCGCGTGCTCGAAACGCGGCAGGGCCCGCCCCGCCGCCGCTGACTACCGCCCCCGGAAGCTCGGGTCGCTGCGGTCGATCCAGCAGTCGGCGAAGCGGTGCTGGTAACCGTCGGCCGTGTCCATGGGGAACCCCTTCACGTACGGCCATGCCAGCGCGATCACCCGCTCGCTGCAGAAATTGACGCCCGCGTGCAGGTTTAACAACCGCCGCTGGATTTCGTAGCCGATGCCCTGGCGCTTCTGGAAGTCGAGCTCCGCCCGCTGCGCGTCGAGCAGCGCATCGAGGTCGGGGTCGCGGATGGGGAAGCTGTTGTTCGAGCCGGTGCTGTGGAAGTACGGGTATACCCACTCGTCGAGGTCCACCCAGCCCGTGTCGGGCCCCGCCACCCACGGCGCGTTCCCTTCGAACATCAGCCGGATGAGGTCGCCGATCGGGAAGGGGTGCACGGAAACCTTCAGCCCGAGGTTCGCCTGCAGCTGCTGCTGCATGAGCGTGCCCATGCCGAGGTTCTGTTCGGCCGCGGCCTCCACGAACAGCGGCAGCTCTTCCGGGATGGCCGTTTCGCCCGCCGCCGCGGCCAGGAGCGACTTCGCATCCGCGATGTCGGCTTGGCGACCGCCATCCCCGAGCCGGTACCCGGGGAAGTTCGTGAGCTCGCTCTGCGGGAGCGTCCAGTCCTTGATCGGCCAGCTCACCCACGGGTTCACGTCGCCCGAGCCGGCGAAGAACTTCTCCACCATGTCCCGCCGGTCGAGCGCGATCGAAAGCGCCGCCCGGAATCGCAGGTCGTTATAGGGCACCTGATTGATGAAGAACCGCATGCCGAAGTAGAGCGAGTGCCCCGCCTGGCTTTCGACGAGCGCCGGGATGTTCTTCTTGAGCGCATCGGCCGTCGGCCGGCCCACGAACACCGCGTCGAGCTTCTTCGTCCGGAGCCCCGCCTCGATGTCCGACGCGTCTTTCGGCTGGTGCAGTTCGATCCCGTTGAGGTAGGGGCGCTGGTTCCCGCCGTGCCAGTTCGGGTTCCGCGCCACACTCGCGAAGTTGCCCTCGTTCCATTCGACCCAGCGGAACGGCCCGCTCCCCGGCTGCGAGCTCGACGTAAACTCGCCCGCGTCGACCGCCTCGGGCGCCACGATGAACGACGTCACGTTGGCGAACAGCCCCTCCGCGTTCGCGAACTGCGACTTCAGCTTCACTCGCACCTCGGTCGGCGAAGGCGTCTCGATGCTATCGATGATGAGCCAGCGGCCCTTGCGCACGAACGTCGGGTCGCCGTTCATCTGCCGCTCGATGCTGTACTTCACGTCCTCCGAGGTGACCTGACGGCCGTTGAGCGGCGCGCGGTCGTGCCACTTCGCCGCCGGGTTCAACCGGAAGATGAGCGTCGTTGAATCGGGCCGTTCCGGCATCGCAACCGCGAGGTCGGGCACGATCGACCCGCTCGCCTGGTCCTGGTACGCGAGCAGCCGGCTGAGCACCAGCGCTTCCAGGCCGTAGAACGGCGCCGCCGGCGGCGTGTGCGGGGCGTAAATCCCAACGCCCGAGACGTAGCCCGTGTACCGCAGCGTCTCGCCCTGCCGCTCGCTCAGCGGGGGCCGGGTCGAAGCCGGGACCGCCGTCGAGCCGACGTCGTCGCCGCTATCCGCGGAACCGCCCGGGGGAGGGAGCGAAGACGAACCGGAGTTGCCGCCACAGCCGAAACTTGCGAGCCCGGCTGCACCCGCCACTGCGCCGGCGGCTCCCAGGAGGCGGCGCCGGCTGAGGCGCCGCCGTGCCGCGCGTTCCCATTCCATTCAGCGCCCAATACTATCGCTATACCGCGCTACGCACTGTCGAAGGGTCAAGGAGGCGTCAGGATGCCAACGAAGTACTCCCCCGGACAGATCCAGGATGCGCTCGGCCAGCTCCCCGGCTGGTCCGCCGAAGGTGACGCCCTCGCCCGGACGTTCAGGTTCAAGGACCACGTCGAGGCCATGGGCTTTGTCGTCCGTGTGGCCATGGCCGCCGAGGTGATGAACCACCACCCCGACCTCCGCATCGTCTACAACACGGTCGACCTCAAGCTCAGCTCCCACGATGCCGGCGGCGTCACCGAGCGCGACGTCGAACTGGCGAAGAAGGTGAACGCGCTCGCCTGACGCTCGAGAGCGCGGGCGGCAGCGGCAACCGAAAGGGCCGCCCTTTCGGACGGCCCGCTGTGTTCGGTTCGATGCGCTCCTCAGGGGGTCATTGCGGCGCGCGCCTGCTTCACGAGGCCGCGCTCTTCGGGCGTGAGCTCCTCCCAGTCCTTCAGCATCTCCTGCTTCAGCGGGAAGATGTGGATCGCGTCCCAGCCGCAGACGTCCTCGCAGAGCCGGCAGCCCGTGCACTTCTTCTCGTCGACCGTGCTCACGCCGAAGAAATCGTCGATCCGGTCGCTGTGCTGCAGGCTGAGGGCGTCGAATGGGCAGATGTTGATGCAGAGCTCGCAGCCCGAGCCGATGCACTTCTCTTCGATCGTGACCGCCTTCGGCCACTCGTTCTTCTTCAGGCCCCGGCACACCTCGCCGAACGTGTCGAGGATCGCTTCCGGCGGGCACACGACACCGCACGCGCCACAGTCGATGCAGAGCGTCGGGTCGATGACATGGAGCGAGTTGCGTTCGCCGGTGATGGCGTTGGTGGGGCAGCGCTTCGTGCAGGCCGTACAGCCGATGCACGTTTCAATAATCTTGTAGGCCAAGAACGTCCCTCACGGAGTTCGGTGCCCCTATCGTACTCCATTTCACAATCGCTCGCAGGCCGCTTACCCTGCGCCACGCCCCGCGAGCACCCGTTCCAGCAGCGCTTCGGGCCAACCATCGAACGGCGCTTTCCCCTCCGCCGCGAGCCGCAGCGCCAGGTTCACGCCCTCGCCCGCGGCGGCGATAGCCCGCTCGTCGTACCCCATCGCCGCGGCGTTCCGCGCGAAGTCTCCGACGTCTCGCAGGCGAACCGCACCATCGGGCCCCGCCATCACATCCAAGTCGAGGTCCACCCACTCAAGCGTCCTATCTTGTTGGACGAACGGGAGGCAGGCGTCGCACTGGTACTCCAGCACCCGCCCCTGCCCATCGAACGAGACGAGCACCACCAGCGGCCGTCCCACCGCGAAGTACTGCAGCCCGTAGACGGCCTCCTCGCCGGCCTCGCTCCGGTGGCCGGGCCGCTCGTAGAAGACGGTCAGCCACTGTTCATCCACGCCAACTACCTCGCCTTCCCACGCCCGCTTGCGCCGCCCATCGAACTTCATCTTCACCGAAGTCACCGGGTTCCTCATGACCCCGACTATGGCCGCGGGCGGTACCCCGCCACACCGCCAGGTCCCGGCGGGGCTAAACTAAGAATCGGTAAGACCCGATGCGCGTGACTTCGAAGGGGCAGGTGACCATTCCCATCCACATCCGCGAGCAGCTTGGCTTGCTTCCAGGTACCGAAGTGGAATGGGAGATAGACGGCGAAGTGGCGTCGCTTCGGCGGGCCAACGCGAAGGGCAGGTCGAGCGAACGCGGACGAGCCCTGATAGAGCACCTCAGGCTGGCTGGCCGCAGAGGGCGTGCGGGAATGACCACAGACGAGATCATGGCGCTCACTCGCGGCGACCCCTGACCACCGCCCCACATCAGTCCGCAATTAATTTCCTTGACCAGTGCTCCCACCCCTCGATATGTTCCCCGAATCCGCTTCGCGTTATTCGACGACCCAGGCCGATGCGCGGAACAACCACGAACCCCGGAGGGACTCAGCAGTGGAACTGCAGAATGTCGTCATCGTCGACGGCGCACGTTCGGCCTTCGGCCGCGGCGGCCGCGGCAAGCTCGTCGCGACCCGCCTCGACAATGCGGCGGCCACGGTCCTCAAGGCCCTGCTCGACCGCAACCCGAAGGTCGCGCCGAGCATGGTCGAGGACATCGGCGTCGGCAACGTCGGCGGAGTCGCTGAATTCCGCGGCAACATCTACGGCGATACCATCGCCCGGCTCACCGGCCTCCCGGCCGAAGTCTCCGCCTTCGATAGCAACCGCCAGTGCGGCTCGAGCATGGAGACGCTCCACCGCATCGCCTCGTCGATCATGGTCGGCGCGACCGAATGCGGCATCGCCATGGGCGTCGAGCGCATGGGCCGCCAGCTCGGCGGCGGTGGCGGCGGTGGCCCGACCAACCGCCTCACCGAGTTCAACAAGCGCCGCCTCGAACAGAACGAGGTCCAGCGCAACATGGCCGCCGACCACTTCGACAACTTCAGCGTGAAGTTCCCCGACGAGATCCTCGACTACTCGCCGGTGCTTTCGATGGTCCAGACCGCCCAGAACGTCGCCGAGGTCTACAACCTCTCGCGCGAAGAGCTCGACCAGTTCTCGGTCGAATCCCACCGCAAGACAGTCGAGGCTTACGAGAAGGGCATCTACAAGGACGAGATCATCCCGCTCGAGATCGAAGAGCCCGTGTTCGACGATCAGGGCAACTGGGTCCCCGACCAGACGGGCAAGACCATCGTCTTCGACCGCGACGAGTGCATTCGCCCCGGCACGAACATCGAGACCCTCGGGCAGCTCCCGCCTGTGAAGGGCATCGTCAGCCCGACGAACGCCGAGCTTCGCATCACCGCCGGCAACAGCTGCCCGACGAACGACGGCATCACCGCCGCCATCCTCATGAGCGAGAAGCGCGCTGCCGAGCTCGGCCTCGAACCGCTCGCGCGCATCAAGGGCATGGGCGTCGCCGGGGTGAAGCCGCAGGTCATGGGCCTCGGCCCGGTGCCGTCCACGAAGAAGGCACTCCGCCACGCCGGCATCACCGCCGACCAGATCGACCGCGTCGAATTCAACGAGGCGTTCGCCGCGCAGGTCATCCCGTCCTGCGCCGAGCTGGGCATCCCGCTCGACCGCGTGAACGTGAACGGCGGCTCGATCGCCATCGGCCACCCGCTCGGCGCCACCGGCACCCGCTTGGTGCTCACCGTCGCGCATGAGCTGCGCCGCAGCGGCGGCAAGTACGCCCTCGCCACCCAGTGCATCGGCGCCGGCATGGGCATTTCGACCATCCTCGAAGCCATCTAGCGCTTCGTCCCGTCGCCTTCAGAAGAGGGAGTGGGTTCGCCCGCTCCCTCTTTCCGTTGCCCGGGTTATCGGCTGTCTTCATGGCGGTTGACGCGCCTCCGGGGGAATTCCACAATGCTGGTGCGTTTGCCTCTGCCCGGGGCAGGCTGGTGCCGCGCTGAAGCCCGGGCAACTCCCACGTACCGCTGAAGGAGGGTTCATTTGGCTGAAGCAGCCCAAGCAGCACCCGAAACCCGCCCGCTCGTCCCGCACCTCACGCTGGGCGAGACCCGCGACAAGGACTACCTGAACGGTAGCAAGTGCACCAAGTGCGGCGCCATCTACGCCGGCCCGCGCCTCTTCTGCGCCAAGTGCTCCAGCCAGGGGCCGTTCGAGACCATCCGTCTCAGCGACACCGGCGAAGTCTACGTCTACTCCGTCATCCACCAGGCGACTCCGTACGTGAAGGCGCCCTACATCGCCGCGATTGTCGACCTCCCCGAAGGTGTCTCCGTCAACTCGAACATCGAAGGCATCGAGCCCGACCCCAAAAACATGAAGTTCGGCATGAAGGTCAAGATGTTCACGGAGAAGGTCTCCGAGGATAAGGAAGGCAATTCCTACATCGCCTACAAGTTCAAGCCGGTCGAGTAGGCCGCGCCGCTCGCGCACCTGAAGGAGGAACCATGCGAGAAGTAGCAGTCGTTGGCGTGTCCATGATCAAGTTCGGTCGCTATCCCGACCGCGATGTCTCCCAGCTCGCTGCCCAGGCCGGCCTCGACGCCCTGAGCGATGCCGGCATGGAGATGAAGAACATCGAGGCCCTCTACAGCGGGAACCTCTACCAGACCTCCGGCTCCGGCCAGCGCATCCTGCAGCAGATGGGCCAGACCGGTATCCCGGTCGTGAACGTGGCCAACGCCTGCGCCACCGGCTCCACCGCCTTCCGCGAGGCCTACTTCGCCATCGCCTCCGGCGCCTACGACATCGTCATGGCGATCGGCTCCGAGCAGATGGGCAAGCAGGGCCTCCTCGGCTCCCGCGGCGACCCGGCAACGTCGCTCGAAGGCCGCGTCGGCTCCTACATGATGCCCGCCGTCTTCGGCATGGCCGGCATGGAACATAGCCGCGCCTACGGCACCACCCAGGAGCACTTCGCGCTCGCCAGCGTGAAGAACCACTACCACAGCACCATGAACCCGCTGGCGCAGTACCAGAAGGAATCCCCGCTCGACGAGGTCCTCAACAGCCGCGTGATCGCCTACCCGAACACGCTGCTCATGTGCTGTCCCACGGGCGACGGCGCCGCCGCGGCCATCCTCTGCTCGATGGACAAGGCCCGCCAGTTCACGACCCAGCCGATCAAGGTCGCCGCATCGGTCCTCACCAGCGATCCGTTCACCGACCGCGACCTCACGCTGCCCGACATCAACACCCTCACCCGCAACGCAGCGAAGATCGCCTATGAGACCGCCGGCATCGGGCCCGAGGACCTGAGCCAGGTCGAGCTCCACGACTGCTTCGCCACCGCCGAGCTGCTCCACTACGAGAACCTCGGCCTCTGCGAAGAGGGCATGGCCGGCAAGCACGTCGCCAGCGGTGCGCCGTGGATCGGCAACAAGGTCCCCACGAAGTACGAAGAGGACGTCGCCCCCTTCGTCGACAAGACCTACAAGCCGAAGACGACCGCCGTGGTCAACGCCTCCGGCGGGCTGCTCTCGAAGGGCCATCCGCTCGGCGCCACCGGTGTCGCCAACATCGCAGAGATCGTCTGGCACCTGCGCGGCCAGGCCGGCGCTCGCCAGGTCGAAGGCTCGAAGGTGGGTCTCGCCCACGTCATCGGCCTCTGCTCGGCCTGCACCATCAACATCCTCCAGAAGTAGCTTCGCTGCTTCGGCCACACACAACCGCCGGGCGGTCCC
>JBLNCO010000301.1:0-2663 GCA_050260715.1 Hyphomicrobiales bacterium
CGAGTACCGCCAGGAGCTTCACCGGGACGAGGCGAGGCTGAAGTCGATCATCGATCGGCTGTCGGCGCCGGCACGAGCCGCTGAGCAGGCTTAGTGGCTGCCTTCGGCCTGGCTCAGGACAAGCGGCCGGGAGACGACGAGCCGGAAGCGCCCGCGTGACGTCTTTTCGATACTCAGGAAGGTACAGCGCTCTTCGAGGCGGCGGCGGAGCAGGATGAGCCGTGCTTCGAGGTTGTCCTTGATGTCGGGCAGGTCGAGCGAGGGGTCGAGGCGGATCTCTTTGTTCGAGAAATCGACCCGATGTTCCTCGCTGTAGCTCTTCAGGAGCCGCCAGAGGATGCCGCCGGCGACGCCCTTAATGAGGTATTCGTTGTCGACGAAGACGCTGCCATCTTCGGGGTAGTAGCGGACCAGCGCGGGGGCGGCTTCGCCGGCCACAACGCCCTTCACGGTGGGCATCGGGTGCGTTGCGCGAAACACCGCCATCGCCATGGCCACCTGGTTGGCGATGACCGCGCTGATGCACTCGTCTTCCCAGCGGAAGGCGCCGGGCGCCTGGCTCTGCAGGCAGAGCACGCCGACGAGGCGGTGCGCCGCGAGCATGGGTGTGACGAGCTGGCTCTGGACCGACGGCAGCGCCGGGAGTGGAATGGTCCGCTCGCGGGAGGCCGGCTGCGAGTCGTCCTGGTGGGAGGCGTGTGAATACGTGAGCTCGCGGGTCATCTGCGTGACGCGGACGGCCTGGCGGCGCTCCGCGGCGAGGCCGATAAGCCCTTCGCCGAGCATCACCTCCGAGCCGGCGCCCGAGCTGGAGTAGCCGGAGCTGGCGACGGTGTAGAGCCGCTCGCCGGCTTCGTCGAGCAGCATGATGAAGGCGTGCGGGTAACCCATGAGCTCCGCGCACCCTTCGAGCGTGATCCGGAAGAGTTCGTCCATGTCGTCGGCGGCGGCGATGCGGGACGAGAGCTCCTCGATGCGGCCGAAGTCCTGCGGGCGGCTGACGGCGCTCTCCGGGTAGTCGCAGGGGATCATTTCGCAGCTGAGGACGCGGCAGATATCGGTGCCGATCAGGCGGAAGGTGTTCTCCATGCCTTCGTGCGCAGCGACGGCGTCGAGGCGGGTGTTCATGCGTTCGAACAGCGGGCCGGACGTGTCCGTGCGGACGTATTCGACGTCGAGCTCGAAGCGGCGGCCGGTCTCCGGTTCGACGAGGGATACGCGCGCGAAGCGGTTCTGCTGGGTGTTCCGGTCGGTTTTGTTGAAGAACTGGCGCGAGAGCGCGATGTGGTCGGAGTCGACGCGGTGGACGACGGAGAGGTAGGTGATGTTGGGCCAGCCGTCGTCGCCGATGGTGCTGATGAGCGCCGGGATGACGCCCTCGAAGGCGCTGGGGATGTCTTCGAGCCGGACCGGCGCGGTCACAGTGGTACTCCCGCGCGGCGGCCGGGCGTCTGGTCGAAGGCCTGCTCGATGCGCACGTCGACGCGGGTGTAGGTGGTGTCCATCCACATGTTACGGAGCGCCGAAGGCGGGTCGCCGATCATCGCGATGCAGGCGAGGAAGGCGTTGCGGTGGCGTTCGATCCAGCGGGTGTCGCCGGGAAGGGCCGCACCGGCGACCGAGGCGTAGCCCTTGAGCTGAATCGAGCGATAGGTGACGGGGTCGGCGAAGACGACGGCAAGGCGGCCGGTTTCGGCGATGTCGGACAGGGCCTGTGTGGCGCGAGGGTCTTCGAGGAAGAGCTGGAGGACGGCGCCCCCATCGCAGATGCGCGGCCCCCAGCCCGGCGTGTGGTGTGGGCGGCCGGCGCCATCGACGGTAGCGACTTCCGTCGCGATCCCGGACTCGAGGAAGGCCTTGAGTTGTTGGTCTACCAGGTACATCGGAGCGGCCGTTTTGGGGTCTAGAAGTGCGTGAACTGCGCCACAAATAGGGATTCTATCGGATCCGCTTAGGAATTGCGTAGGATCCCGTAGGGAGCATTTAGGAACACGAACGCCTGTGACGGGGCAATGTCGTTGCCGACACCACCACAGGAGTTCCACCCGTGACAACCCCCACCTCC
Organism: Hyphomicrobiales bacterium; assembly: GCA_050260715.1. GTDB lineage: Bacteria > Chloroflexota > Dehalococcoidia > Tepidiformales > Tepidiformaceae > JALOAP01. The sequence continues at coordinate 2,066 of JBLNCO010000301.1, forward strand.
ATCACCTCCGGCACCATCGCCCGGAACATCGAAGAGCTGCGGCAGCGCGTGAGCGGGCAGGTCATTCTGCCCGGCGACGACGAGTACCAGCAGGCTCGCCAGACCGCTTCGTTCACCTACAACCGCTACCCGTCGATCATCCTGCGGGCGGCCAGCGAAGACGACGTCGCCGAGGGCGTGCGATTTGCCCGCGCCCGCGGCATCCCGCTCAGCGTGCGCTGCGGCGGCCATTCGATCCCGGGCTACGGCGTCATGGACGGCGTGCTCGTCATCGACCTGACGCCGATGCGCGGCGTGGTCATCGACCCCGAGACGCGGATGGCGAAGGTCCAGGGCGGCGCCCGCAGCGTCGACCTGGCGCTCCCCGCGCACGAGTACGGCCTGGCCCTCTCGACCGGCGACACCGGCACTGTGGGCCTTGGCGGCCTGGTGACGGGCGGCGGCGTCGGCTGGTTCGTGCGGAAGTACGGCATCGCCGCCGACCGGCTGCGCTCGGCGCGCGTCGTGTTGGCGACCGGCGAAATCGTGACCGCGAGCCCGACCGAGAACCCGGACCTGTTCTGGGCAGTGCGGGGCGGCGGCGGCAACTTCGGCATCA
>JBLNCO010000302.1:0-11090 GCA_050260715.1 Hyphomicrobiales bacterium
ATCCCGTTGAGGTTGGTGGTGACGTGAGCTCGGGCCATGGGCTAACGGACCTCCCGGATGCGCTTCAGCGCCCCTTCGAGCGCGCGGACAGTGAGGACGGACGCGAGGTGCTTGCGCTGGGCGAGCGAGCCGCGCATGTCGGTGATGGGGCTCGCCATGCGCGCGGCCGCTTCGCCGGCCTTGGCGAAGGCCTCAGCGGTCGGGGCCTGCCCCGCCAGCGCCTCCGCGGCTTCGGGGACGAGCAGCGGCGTCGCGGCGACGGCGCCGAGCGCAACCCGCGCCGACTGGATGGTCTCGCCGCTGGCATCGAGCTCGAGCCGGGCGCCCGCGCTGGCGACGGCGATATCCATTTCGTTCCGCGGAATGAAGCGGTGATAGAACGCGCCGGAGTTGGCGGGCTGCGGCGGGATGCGCACCTGGAGCAGGATTTCGCCCGGCTGGAGCGCGTTGCGGCCGGGGCCGGCGAAGAACTCCTCGACCGGCAGCTCGCGCGTACCCGAGGCGGAGCCGATCCGGAGCCGGGCGCCGAGCACCATCAGCGCGGGCGAGGAGTCGGCGGCGGGGCTGGCATTGCAGAGATTGCCACCGAGGCTCGCGCGTGACTGGATGGCGACACCGCCAATAATGCTCGCTGCGTCGACGAGCGCGGGCAGGCGGCGCCGCACTTCGGGGTCCTCGTAGATGACGGCGAGCGGCGTAGCGGCGCCGATTTCGAGCGTGCCATCGGCGGCGAACCCGTGCGCGGTGAGCTCGGGGATGCGCTTGAGGTCGATCAGCTGGTCGCAGCGCTTACGGCCTTCGCGCAGCTGCACGATAACGTCGGTGCCGCCGGCCAGCATGAGGGAGGTGCGCCCATTCCCCAAAGCCGAATAGACTTCGGCGAGAGAGTGAGGCGCGAGATAGTCGAATGCTTCCATACCTACCCTTTGGATGTTGTCGGGGGACAACAAGAAGGGACCGGACTATGCCGGTTCCCCGATTAGTGCCGATCATACGAGCCGTGAAGAAAGTTGTCTCATTCCGTCCCGGCTTCGCGTTCCTGGCTCTGGCGCTCGCGTTTGCGGCCGGGTTCGCGCTCACCGTGCATCCTTCGAGTGCCGCCGAAATGATGCGGTCGTTCGAGGCGGTGTACGACATTCAGCCCGACGGTTCGATGGACGTCACGGAGACGATCGTATGGGACTTCGGCACCGCGGAGCGGCACGGCATCTTCCGCGACCTCGTGACAAAGCAGGACTGTGCGAGCGACGCCTCCACATCGGGCGAGCAGCCGGAACCCGGGTACGAAATCTGCAAGCCGGGGTTCGAACGGCGGTACGACCTGAGCGTGACCTCGGTGAGGGACGAAAACGGCAGTCCCTACCAGTACGAGGTGAGCGATTCGGGCGACGGGAAACGCATCAAGATCGGCGACCCGGACAGGACCATCACCGGCGTGCATACCTACGTCATCAACTACACGGTAAGGGGCGCACTCGACCGGCTGCCTTCGCACGACGAGCTCGCATGGAACGCGACGGGCGGCGACTGGACGGTCACGATCGCCGATGCGCGCATCACCGTGAACCTCCCCGAGGGTGAGATGGATGCGGCGGGCTGCTTCGCGGGCTACTTCGGTGACAACACGCAGTGCGAGAGCGCCGGCACATCCGGCCGTACGGCCGTGTTCGAGCAGGAGCAGATCTACCCGGGCCAGCAGCTGACGATTGTCGCGCGCTGGCCCACCGGCATCGTGAACGTGCCGCCGCCGATCCTTCGCGACAAGCCGAGCGTCGACGACTACTTCGAGCTGGACGCGTGGGAGCTCGGCGGCTTTGGCGTCCTGACCGTCGCGGGCATCGCGGCTGTGGTCGCACTCTGGTGGCGCCACGGCCGCGACCGCGCCTACCGGTCGCTCTACTACCTGACGAACGACCCGACCGAGGGCCGCCGGCCGCTGTTCGCGAAGCGGGACATCGTGGTCGAATACCTGCCGCCCGACGACCTGCGCCCGGCGCAGATGGGCGTGATCCTCGATGAGCGCGCCGACACCCTGGACGTGACGGCGACGATCATCGACCTGGCGGTGCGGGGGCACCTCTTTATCACCGAAATCCCCAAGAAAGGCTGGTTCGGCAGCAAGGACTGGCAGCTGGAAAAACGGCAGGGCGAAGACGAACTGCTGCCGTACGAGAAGCTGCTGTACAACGGGCTGTTCGCATCGAGCAACCAGGTTCGGCTCTCGTCACTGAAGATGAAGTTCGCGGCTCGCCTGGCGAAAGTGAAGGACTCGCTCTACAGGGACGCGATGAAGCGCAAGTGGTTTTCGCGGAAGCCCGAGACCAGCCACGCCATCTGGCTCGGGATCGCGCTCGCGGTCGACGTGGTGGGCGTGGGCGTGACGGTGCTTTGCGGGCTGCTGCTCGGCCGGGCACTGCTCGGCGTGCCGATCATCATCGCGGGCACGCTGCTGATGATTGTCTCGGCGGCGATGAAGCGCCGGACGGCGATCGGGAGCGAAGCGCTGCGGCGCGTGCTCGGGTTCCGGCTTTACATCGTGACGGCCGAGACCCGCATGCAGGAGTTCAACGAACAGCAGAACATCTTCGCGAAGTACCTGCCGTACGCCATTGTGTTCGGCGCCGTGGACAAGTGGGCGAAGGCGTTCCGCGGCCTCGGCGACGAGGAGATACAACGGTCGACGGCATCGTGGTACGCGGGCGGGGCCGCCTTCAACGCGATGAGCTTTTCGAGCAACATGCGCGGCTTCTCGGACTCGGTGTCGAGCACCATATCGAGCTCTCCCCGGTCGAGCGGCTCGGGTGGTGGTGGCGGTGCCGGCGGCGGCGGTGGTGGCGGTGGCGGGGGGAGCTGGTGAGCGCCAGGGAGTACCGAGTACCGAGTACCGAGTACCGAGTACCGAGTGCCGAGTGCCCGGTGCGGTGTCAGAGCCGCGACCGTCAGGGAGCGTCCGGGTGTGACCGGGCGAGGCAGTGCCCGAGTGATTGACGATTGTCGATTGGCGTGGGGACGGGGGGCCCGGGCGATGCGGGAGGAGTGGGGACGCCTGAAGGCGTGCGCTCCCTATCGGTCGCGGTACTGACCGAGTGGTGGCTCGTGGGAAGGATGTGCGAGCCGCGGCGGTGAACACCGTGTTCGCCGGGGCGATCACGGTCGCCGGGCACGGGCACCGGGGACTTTCCCGGTCACGTTCCGAGGTGGCGGCGGAGGGCGTGGGGGACGTTCGTGATGATGCCGTCGACGCCGGCGGCGATGAGGCGGTCCCAGTCGGCGGGGCGGTCGGCGGTCCACGCCCAGACCGAGAGCTGGCGGCATTTCGCGGTCACCACGAGCTGGCGGTCGATGCAGTCGTGTTCGACCGAGATGGCCTGGGCGTTGCGCTTGAGGGCGGCGCCGATGAGCCGGTCGAGCGCCTCGCCGTGCACGTTGGGGGAGATGATCGCGGCCGAGACGCGCGGCTCCGTAGCTCGCGCGAGCCGCACGACCTCCGGCGAGAACGAGTGGATGGCCGCCCAGTAGCGGGCATCGCCGGCTTCGATGACCTTGAGGACCTCGGTCACGAGGGTCTCGTCCCAGGCGGGTTCGCCGGGGGTTGCCTTGAGCTCGCACATGACCGTCAGCCGCCCGGCAACCAGCTCGAGCACCTGCGCGAGCGTAGGGACCGGCTCGCCACCCCCGGCATCGGCTGCCTGGAGTTCCGCCAGCGACAGTTCGCGCACGGCACCCGAGAGGTTCGTGGTGCGGTCGACGGTGGTGTCGTGCATGAGCACCGGCACGCGGTCGGCCGAGAGCTGGACATCGATCTCCATGGCTTCGGCGCCCGCGTCGAGGGCGGCACGAACGCCAGCGAGGGTGTTGGCCGGCGCTTCGCCGGCTGCCGCGGCGTGTCCGATGACCAGTGGTTGCATGTCCCGAGCACTGTACGAGCTTCGCCAGTAACGCGCGCGCTTACCCAAAGCTATCCCGAAGTTATCCCGCGAGCGCGTTGTCACCACGTTGTAATCCGCACACGAGCGAGGCCGATCAGTTGTCCAGCGGCTCTTCCATAACCTTCGAACAACCGGCGCCGATGCCATCGGATGCGTGCGCCGGCCGAGGGTGTGGAGGAAACCGACGTGAACGTGGTCGTGAAGCGGCGCCTGTTGCGGAACCGGTACGCGGAGCAGCGTCCCCGAGGAGTCCCCTGGTGGCTGACCGCAACATGCGCGGTGTTTGCGATGGCATCCATCGGGGCGGCAGCGGCGGTCGGCGCGCTGTTCATCGCCTACAACACCTATGCCGAAGGCTACGTACCGATCGAACAGAAGCTCACCGAGCGGTACGTCGGGCTGACGGAGATTTATGACCGTGGCGGGCCGAAGGACGGGGTCTACCTGGGGTCGCTCGATAACCCGCAGGGGCAGCTCCTGCACCCCGTGCAGCTCGACCAGATCTCGCCGTACATGGTCCAGGCGACCGTTTCGACCGAGGACAACACCTTCTGGGAGAACCCGGGCGTGAACCCGAAGGGCATCCTGCGGGCGGCCTGGGAGAACTACGTGGGCGGCGGGATCGGCACCGGGAGTGGCGGCTCGTCGATCACCCAGCAGCTCATCAAGACGGTGTACCTGACGACCGACTGCGAGATCGTCGACGGAACGCGGGTATGCACGGCGCCGCGTACACTCGACCGGAAGCTCAAGGAGATCGCGTACTCGTTCGAACTCGAGCGGGACGCCGACAAGTCCCAGATCATCGAGTGGTACCTGAACTCCATCTCCTACGCCGACCGCTACGTGGGCGTGGAAGCGGCGGCGCGCGGCTACTTCCGGAAGCCGGCGAAGGACCTGACGCTCGGCGAAGCGGCGCTCCTCGCGGGCATCCCGGCCGCACCCACGAAGTACCACCCGCGGCTCAACTGCGTGCGCGATGACAGCGGGAACTGCATCGTCGATGAGCTCGGCCGGACGACGGTTGCGGGCGACGCGAAGAAGCGCCAGGAGTACGTGCTCGACCTGATGGTCCAGCATCAGCGCGCGACGCCTGAGGAGGCGGCGGCGGCGAAGGCCGAGGTCATCAAGGTGTACCCCGCGGCGGACTCGGTGAAGGCGTCGGCATGGATCGAATCGCAGGTCGAACCGCGGCTGGTGCGCATGTGCGAGGCCGGGATGCTCCCGATGACGCCCGGGACGGACAACTGCGTGGACAGCGTGCACAGCGGCGGCTACAAGGTCACCACCACGCTCGACTGGGAGATGACGCAGGCCGCCACGGCGATGATGAACGAGTACATCGCGAAGGGGCTTGCGGCCGGATGCGAATGCCACAACGCGGCCATCACGACGATCGAACCCTCGACCGGCCAGGTGCTGGTCTACGCGCCGAACATCGACCCGACGTACGTTTCGGACCCGCGGGTGGCGGGCAACATCGACCAGCTGACGGAGATCAACCAGCCGGGCTCGTCGTTCAAACCAGCGGTGTACCTGGCGTGGCTGGACAAGCTGAACAAGACGCCGCTTTCGAGCATCTGGGACACCAGCCCGATGCCGATCAGCCCGCCCGGGACCCCGAAGGAGGACCAGGTCACGATCGTGAACCCGCGTCCGGGCGGCGGGGGCGAAGGGCTCATCACGATGCGGGCGGCGATGGGCGGTTCGCAAAACGTGCCAGCCTTCCGGGCCGCCACCGAAGTGGGCATCGACAACGTGATCGCGATGGCGAAGGCCCTGGGCATCACGACGCTCGACCAGGGCTTCGACCCGACATTCCGGGACCACGAAGCCGTGCACTATGGCGCGAGCATCGCGACCGGCGGCGCGAACATCCGGGCCATCGACATGGCGTACATGAACGCGACGATTTCGAACATGGGCGCCATGGTCGGGGTGCCGACGCTCGCGCAGACCATCGACCCGAAGGACCTGAAGTCGCTCGCAGGGGCGGAAGGGGACGACTACGACGAGGCGATGATGCAGAAGCTGCAGTTCACGCGCGGGCACATTCGCCTGCCGGGGACGCGGCCGCTCGACCCGGTCGTCGTGCTGAAGGTCGAGGGTATCGACGGCAGGACGCTCTACGAGGAGGGCCCGGACCTGCAGCGCATCCAGATGGTGAACCCGGGGTCGGTGTGGATGTTGCACACGGTGATGTCGGATTGCACGGCGCGGTTCATCATCTGGCCGTGCGGGACCTCGAACGACGATCTCGCGCTGGATGCGTTCATGGACGGCTGGAAGATCCCGGAGGGGATCAAGACCGGCACGCAGCAGGGCTTCCTGAACCCGAACGACACCCTGGCCACCTGGATGAACGGCTATTCGCGCTACGCAGCCACTGCCGTCTGGGTCGGGAACGCCGATAAGTCGCTGGTGCGCGATGGGCCATCGGGGAACTACGCCTCGGCGAACACGACGATTCGGCTGTTCAAGCACTGGATGGAGCGCTACCACCTCTTCCTGCGCGACCGGGGCGTGTTCGATGTGCCGGCCGGGTTCGAAGACGTACAACCGGCGAACGTCGTGTACAAGCCGTTCCAGACGGCGACAACGGAGCGCGGCCGGCGCGGCGGCTGCAACCAGATGATCGAAGGCTGGCAGCGAACGGACGTCGAGTACAAGGGCGACTGCGAAGGGAAGGGGTACGTGCCGCTGCCTGCGTTCAAGCCCGAACTCGCGATCGCGCTGGCCCGGGCGCGGGGCATCCCGATCGGGCCGCAGGGCGGCCAGGTCTCTTCGCCGCGGGGCGGGGATACGGGCGGTGGTGCGACGCCGCCAGCCACGACGACCCCGGTGCCCACGCGGCCGAGCGGTGCCGAGCCAACGCCAACACAGCCGCGCCCAACACAACCGGCCGCCACGCCGCCGGCAACGCAACCACCGGCGACCCAGCCACCGGCGACGCAGCCACCGGCTCCCGATAGGGGCAACGACGGAGGCGGCGGCCGGGGGCGCGGTGGTGCCCGCGGAGGGCGCGGGAACTAGGGCGACGCGGAAGACTGCCGGGCCGCTTCCAGGTTCGCGAGCAGCTTGTCGAGGTCTTCGGCGTTGCGGACTTCGCGCATGAGCCGGAGGAACGTCCCGACATCCTGGGTGAGGTCCCAGACACGTTCGATCTTCGGGCCGATGGGGTTCGACGAGGCGGGCGTGTTCGCGTACGTGCCGTAGAAGGCGAAGTACGCCTGGTTGATCTTGCGAATGGTGATGCCGTGCTCGGCGAGGTACTGCCGGCGGTCCTCCATCGCCTCTTCGGCTTCGGCCACCTTGCCCTCGGCGAGGAGGGCATCGACCTGCAGGCGAAGGTCGCGCATTTCGGCATCGAAATCGATGTCGACCGGCGGGCCGGCCGGCGCCGCCCCGTTCGCGCCGTCCGCAAGCTCGACGGGGTGGTTCTCCTGGATCACGTTCGCGATTTCGCGGCCGGCGATGTTGGCGGTCGTTTCGTTCAGGGTCTCGGCATCGCCGCCGTTGCCCCACTGCTCGCCGAGCGGGAAGAACGCGAGGTAGTGGTGCACCCACTCATGCGAGGCCGTTTCGAGGATCGATGCGTAGGTGCGGTCATCGCGGACGATCGCCGGGTAGGCCGCGAGGCCGCCGAGGGAGACCACGAGCGAGACGGTGTCCTCGTCGTCGGTTTCGGCTTCGATTTTCTGGATGTCGCGCAGGCTGAGGTCGGGTTTGAGCAACGTGTCGCCGGCGCGGCGGATGGTGTCGCGCGGAGAGCGGACGAGCAGGCGGGGCGGCTCCGTGAGCTCGAAATCGACCGGGGGCCAGGTGATGTCGACGCCATGGAACAACGGCAGCGGCTGCTCCAGGCCGGCGCCGTTCACCACCTCGCCGATGTAGCGTTCGACGAGCCGCTCGACGTCGTTTTCGTAGGTGGCGCGCTCGTTGGTGAGGGTATCGATGAGGGCGAGGTCCGGGTTCTCGGTTTCGGTAGCCGCGCGAATCTGGCTCGTGAGGGCGAAGTACTGGCGCAGGGCGTCCTCGCCGCTCGTATCGTCCGGGTTCGGCCCGATGCCGGCGCGGGCGAAGAGGTTGTCGAGCAGGGTATCGGCCTGCCAGCGCCAGAGGTGGTACTCGTATGGCCCCAGGTAGCCGCGCGGGGCGAAGAGCGAGATGGCCCCGCCGAGCAGGAGCCCGGTGACGGCCGCGGCGGTGACGATGAGGAGCCAGGCGTGCGGCCGCCAGGGAGTGTAGGAGACATCCGGCGCGGGCGGCCGGAGGGGGTTCGCAAGCACACGTCGAGGATAACCGGACGGCGCCGAAAGCGGGTGTAACGCTTTCCTATGCCGTTGCGGAGCGCGGTCTAGAATGTTCAGCGGACGTATGAGTGTGAGCAGCGCCGCAGCACGACCGATGGGAAGCCGTCCCCGCCGGCCAGTCCGGCTGCACTACGCCACGTTCGAGGCCCGGGTCGCTGCTGGCACGCTCGATGTGCTCTGCCTGTTCATCATCGCGTCGCTGCTCGTGACCATCGGTTCGATGGTCGTGCTCATCTCGTCCGATTTCGAACGCGTCGACCCTTCGACCACCGCGATCAACATCTTCTGGGTCTGCGTGGGCGCGATTGCCCCGGCGTTCCTGCTGTACTTCTTCATCTCGCTCGCGTGGAAGGGCCAGACGGTCGGCGCTGCCGTGATGCAACTGATGGTCATTCGCTCCGACGGGCGGCCGCTCGGGATCCTGGGATCGGTGGCACGCGTCGTCGGGATGCTGTTCTACGTACTCATCCTGGGGATTGGCATCGTTGTGGCGTTCGCCCTGCGCGATTCGACGCTGCAATCGGGAGGGGCGGTGGCGGTGGCATTCCTGCTGGCATCCGCCGGCTTCCTCTGGTCGGCCTTCGATTCGAAGCGCCGCACACTCCACGATCGGATTGCGGGCACGATCGTCGTCCGCATCGGCTAAATGCGGCAGGTACCCGGCCCGGCGCGGCACGAAGCCGCCGGACAGACCGCGCGCGAACGGCTCGACCGCTATCGCGACCCCCACGGCGACCTCGGCGGCTTCATGATCGGCGCCCTGCTGGCGATCGCGGTGTTCCTGCTCACCCTCACCGTCAGCTGCCGCCAGGCGACCGATGAGGCGCGCGCGCGCAACGTGCTCGAAGCCGGCATCGCCACCCTGACGGACATCGACCAGCTCATCGCGGACGACCGCGACGACCTGGAACAGCTGGCCGAGGCCACGGACGGTCGGACGGTTGCGATCCCGGGCTACCCGCTCGACGTCCAGCTGACCACCGACGAGGTGGCAAACCTGTCCGATGCAGAGCTGCGCGACGTCATCCTCGCGCGCTCATCGCAGCTGGTGTACGACCGGGGCGTCGATGCCTTCGACCGCACGGGTAACCAGTCACTCAGTACGTTTTCGGCGCAGGGCATGCTCGAACGGCTGGTCGGGCAGGTCTCGTCCACGACGCACGAGCGCGCCGGCCTGGCGAGCGTGGTGCTGGCGATCATCGCCGCAGTGCTCGGGCTCTTCCTGGTGCTGCGGAGCGAAGGCTTCCGGAAGGTGCGGAACCCGGGCATCGCGATCCTCGTCGGCGGCGGCGCAGTGTTCCTGCTCGCGCTGTTCGTGCGCTTCATGGGAAACCGGGTGGGCGGCAGCGACCCGTTTGTCGACCGGCTGCGGGACATCGCCGAGACGCTGATCGAAGTGCCGATGCGCAATGGGCTGATCGTGGCGCTGTTCGGGGCCTTCGTCGCGGTGCTCGGCCCGTTCCTGTCGGTGCTTTCCGAGCGGGTACCGGCGTTCCAGCCGGCCCACGCGCACGAGGGCTGGGACGACTACGGCTACGAAGACGACTTCGACGACGATTTCCGGGACTGACGCGCGGCTTTCCTGGTTGGCTGCGCCGGCCGGAGCAGGCTCGACGGGCAGTCGGGTTCGAGCGGGCAACGTTCGCAGAGCGGCCGGCGCGCGGTGCAGGTGCGCCGGCCATGCTTGATGAGCAGCATGTGGAAACGGTAGTAGTCGTCCTGCGGCACGAGCGCTTCGAGCGCGGCGTGGGCCTGTTCGGGCGTGAGCTTTTCGGGGATGAGCCCGAGGCGCTTCGCGACGCGCTCCACGTGGGTGTCGACGGGCATCGCCGGGAGCCCGAGCGCGAACAGGAGCACGCAGGCAGCCGTCTTCGGGCCGACACCCGGGAGCGATCGCAGCCACGCGCGCGCCTCCTCGAGCGGCATGTCGCGGAGGAATTCGAGGTGCCAGCCGGGCGATCGTTCGGCGACGGCGCGAAGGATGGCCTGGATGCGCGGCGCCTTCTGTTGCGCGAGCCCGCCGAGCTGGATGGTCGCGACCAGCTCCTCGGTTGGCGCGACCGCGACCGCATCCCACGAGGGGTAGCGGCGCATGAGCTGCGTGAACGCCCGGCCGGAGTTGGTGTCGGCGGTGTTCTGGGAGAGCACGGTGAGCACGAGTTCGGCGATGGCGTCGCCGTGGGGGACGTGGACCGGCATGCCGTAGAGCGCGGCGAGCCGTTCGATGATGGCAGCGGGCGAAAGCGGCATCAGGCGTGGAGCATCCGGCGGGCAAGGCCGGGAAGGATCGGCACGCGAGCGGCTTCGCGCGCGTATGTCGATTCGCCGCGCTGCACCGCGAAGAAGGCGTTCCAGAGGTAGGGCAGGTGGGCGCTGGCGAACATCCACGGGCGCGGCGCGCGGCGCAGCATCCCGTAGAACATGAAACCCACGAGGCGCGCGGCGCGGAGCTCGGGCATGAGCTCGCGGTCGATGTCGCGCTGGTACGCGGCCAGGTCTCCCGAGCCGCCGAGCGCGCGAAAGACGTTGCGAGCGGCGAGACGGCCCGATTCGATCGCGTAATAGATGCCCTCTTCCGTGAACTCGTCGGCGAGGCCGGCCGCATCCCCGGCGAGGAGCGCTCGCCCGCCGGCGATGGGCTCATTGCCGCGGCGGAAGCGGACCTTGTGGCCGCGGGCGATCGGGATATCGGCGCCGGCCAGGCCGAGCCGGTCCACGTAGCGCCGGACCTCGTCCTTCATCGAGGCTGCCTGCTCGGCAGGCAGGACGATGCCGATGGAGAGCACGTTGGCCTTCGGGAAGAGCCATGCGTAGCCCCACGGGCGGTAACCGAGCTCGATGAGCGCCG
>JBLNCO010000303.1:0-14158 GCA_050260715.1 Hyphomicrobiales bacterium
GGCGCGGGCCAGCGGCACGGGCGTTTGCGACGGAGTTGCGGCGGGCCCCCGAAGCGAGCGGCCACGGCGAGGCGCCGCTCGTCGCAGCGACGGCGGCCGCCGCTTCGCAACAGTCCGCCGCGGCGACTCCTCCGCCGCCAGCTGCGCCCGCCGGGGAGCAGCGCCGAAACGGGCCGCTCATCCTTGCGGCGGGCACGGGCATCGCGGGCATCGTGGTGCTCGGTCTCGCGCTGGCGGGGTCGTTCTGGAGCTCCGGGAAGGACGACGATTCGTGGCTCGACAACCAGCCGGCCCCGGGGATCACGGAAGAGGTGGCCGGCGCCCGCGCCCTCGGCGACGAAGGAGACGAGGGCATCGTCGCGCCGACCGCGGACGCCGCCGCTTCGGCCGCGCTCTGCAGCGGGGACCGCTGGAAGGCGTTCGCCACGGGGGAGCCGGCGTCTCCGGCGTTCCGGAACGAGGCGGAGTGCACCGATTTCTTCTCGACGGCCACCTGCCCATCGCCGGGGATCATGCTGACTGCAGGGATCCCGGCCTCCGGGGGCGAAGTGACCCTCAACTGGTCGCCGGGGTGCAACATGGCGACGTACAGCGTGCGGCTGGGGACGTCGCCGGGCGCGACCGACCTGCTGGTTTCGGCGCCAACGGGCGGCCTGGCGCTGGCGGCGACGGGCCTCCCGGCGGGCCAGGACGTCTACTACACGCTGATTTCGAGCGACGGCACGCCACAGAACACCTGGCGCCAGCAGGGAGTGCTCCACCCGGCCCCGTAAGTCACCGCGAGGCAGCGGATTTCTGGTAGGGTGCGCGCGTGAAGTTCGGGGTGCTCCAGTTCTTCTCGTGGACGCGGCGCGTGCCGCTCGAGACGGTGTACGAGCGGGCGCTGCAGCGCATCGAAATCATGGACGAAGGCGGTTACGACGCCGTCTGGCTGGCGGAGCACCATTTCAACACGTACAGCGTCTGCCCGTCGGTGACGCTGATGGCCACGCAGGTCGCCGCGCGGACGGAACGGCTGCGCATCGGCACCGCGGTCACGCTGTCGGCGTTCTACCACCCGTTGCGGCTGGCGGAAGAGCTGGCGCTGGTCGACATCCTTTCGGGCGGGCGGCTGAACTGGGGCGCCGGGCGCGGCTTCGACCCCACCGAGTTCCGGACGTTCGGGGTACCGGTGGCGGAATCGTCGGAGCGGTTCCGGGAGGCGGTGGAGGTGGTGCTGGCGGCGTGGGCGAAAGACCGGCTGACCTTTGACGGGAAGTACTGGCATTTCGAGAACGTCGAGGTGTTGCCGAAGCCGAAGCAGCGGCCCCACCCGCCGGTCTGGCTCGCGGCGACGTCGCCGGAGTCGATCGCGAAGGCGGCGGAAGCGGGCTACACAATCCTGATGGACCCCCACGCATCGCACGCAGAGATCGGGCGAAAGCGGGCGCTGTACTTCGATGAGCTGCGGAAGCACCGCCACCCCGCGGAGGGCCGGGAGATCCCGGTCGCGCGGCTCATCGCAGTGGCCGAAACCGCGTCCGAGGCGGAGTCGGTGGCCCGGGAGGGAGCGCGCTGGACGGTCGGCTCATACGCGAACCCGGGGAAGAACCCGAACCGGGGCATCGACCTGAAGCCCCAGGACGACCCGGTCGAGCGGTACGTGCGGGACGTCATCGTGCACGGCACGCCCGAGCAGGTGGCCGACGAGCTGCAGCGGCTGCGGGAGGAGATCGGGCTGGACTACCTGATGGCGGCCCCGCTTTCGCATCGTAGCTTCGAGCTGTTCACGGAGCGGGTGCTGCCGCGGCTGGCGTAGCGCCCGGGCGAGCTTGGGGGGAACTGGCTATGGCATCGCCGTAGCCGGGCGGTGGCATACTTCGGACATGGCCGATGGCCCCAGCGAGATCGAGGTGCGGCGGCTGCGGAGGGCCGACGGGCTGCTGCTCCGGGACGTTCGGCTGCGGGCGCTGGCCGACTCGCCAGAGGCGTTCCTGACGACGCACGCGGAGGCCGCGGCGCGCAGCGAGCAGTCGTGGCACGAGTGGGCGGAGCGCGCTGCGGCCGGCGAGCAGATGGTGACGCTCGTGGCCATGCGCGACCAGGCGTGCGTGGGCATGGCGGGCGGATTCGTGCACGACGACGAGCCGGATGTGCCGGAGCTGATCCAGGTGTGGGTGGCGCCGGAGGGACGCGGCACGGGCGCCGGCGCGGGGCTGGTCGCGGCGGTAGTCGGATGGGCGAACGAACGCGGCGCCGAGGCGGTACAGCTCTGGGTCGCCGAGGGGAACGCGCATGCGATCGGCCTCTACCGCCGCATGGGGTTCGAGGTGGACGGCGAGCGAGTCCATCCGCCAACCGGGCAGCGGCTGCTACGGATGACCCTGCCCTGCCGGGCGGCCTCGTGAACCGGCCGCGGCTGGCTCGCACGCGATTGACCCGCGCGGGCGTCACCCGGAGAATCGGGCGGTGCTCGCGCGTGTCCTCAGCTGTGCGGTCGTGGGCCTCGAAGGCGAGCTCGTCGAGGTCGAGGTCGACATCGCGCGGGCGCAGCAGCCGCACACGACCATCGTCGGGCTACCGGACGCGGCGGTGCAGGAATCGAAGGAGCGGGTACGAGCCGCCGTCCGCAACAGCGGGCTGACGTGGCCGTTCAACAGCCGCACGACCATCAACCTCGCCCCGGCGGACCTCCGCAAGGAGGGCCCGGCGTACGACCTGCCGATCGCGGTGGGGGTGCTGGTCGCGAGCGGGCAGGTGGTGGCGGACATCTCGGATGCGGTGTTCATCGGCGAGCTGGCCTTGACCGGCGACGTGCGCTCGGTGCGCGGCGTGCTGCCGATGGTGGCGCTGGCGAAGGAACGGGGCGCAGCGCGCGCGTTCGTCCCGGCGCCGAACGCGGCCGAGGCGGCGCTCGTGGCGGACATCAAGGTCTACCCGGTGGAGAGCCTGCCATCGCTCGCGGCGCACCTGCTCGGGGCAGCGGAGATCGAGCCGGCGAGGCCCGCGGCGGCCGTTGCGGCGCCGTTGCCGCCGGGCACCGACTTCGCCGACATCGTCGGGCAGGAGCACGCGAAGCGGGCGCTCGAAGTTGCGGCCGCGGGCGGGCATAACCTCATCATGCGCGGGCCGCCGGGCAGCGGGAAAACGCTGCTCGCGCGGGCGATGCCATCGATCCTGCCGCCGATGACGGGCGACGAGGCGATGGAGGTAACGCGCATCTACAGCGTCGCGGGGCTGCTGCCGCCGGGCGCGGGGCTCATCACGGCGCGGCCGTTCCGGGCGCCGCACCACACGATTTCGAACGCGGGCCTGGTCGGCGGCGGGTCGGTGCCGCGGCCGGGCGAGATCACGCTCTCGCATCGCGGGGTGCTCTTCCTCGACGAGCTGCTCGAATTCGACCCGCGGGTGCTCGAGGTGCTGCGCCAGCCGCTCGAGGACAAGGTGGTCACGATTTCGCGGGCGAAGGTGGCGGTGACGTTCCCGTCGAACTTCTCGCTCATCTCGGCGCTGAACCCGTGCCCCTGCGGGTTCTACGGGGACCCGGAGCGGGAGTGCGTGTGCCCGCCGGCCGTGGTTTCGCGGTACCAGCGGCGGGTGTCGGGGCCGCTGCTGGACCGCATCGACCTGTTCGTGGACGTGCCGCGCGTGGCGTACGACAAGCTCGCCGCTGCCGCGCGCGGCGAGCCATCGGCGGCCGTGGCCGAGCGCGTCGAGCGGGCGCGGGAGGTGCAACTCCGGCGGTTCGCGGCAGACGGCGGCAGCGCGCGGGTGAACGCCGACATGACGCCGCCGCAGGTCCGGGACTATGCGCAGGCGCAGCTCGCGCCCGGCGCTGCGGACATCGTGCGGATGGCCGTACAGCAGCTGAACCTTTCGGCGCGGTCGTTCCACCGGGTGCTCAAGGTCGCACGGACAGTCGCCGATCTCGCGGGGAGCGAGCCGATCGAACCGGCGCACATCGCGGAGGCGATCCAGTACCGGGAGCGCGCGGAGTAGCGTCAGGCGACCGCGCTACCCTGGGTCTCGGGGTCGATGCCCCTGGGATCGGGCTCGATGAGGTAACCGAGGCCCGTCAGCGTTCGCACCACCTCGGGGTTGTGCGGGTCGCGTTCGATGCGGTGGCGGAGGCGGGAAATCCAGACGCGCAGGTACTGCACTTCCATGAGATAGTCGGGTCCCCAGACCTTCGCGAGCAACTCCCGCTGGCTGACGACCTTGCCGGCGTTGAGGGCGAGTTGCTGCAGGAGCTGCCATTCGGTTCGCGAAAGGTGCAACGGCTCGCCTTCGCGGCGGACCATTCGGCGGCCGAGGTCGATCTCGAGGTCGCGGACGCGCAACACGGGATCCGGGAGGTCGCCGCCCGAGCGCCGGAGGACCGCCCGGATTCGTGCAGCGAGCTCGTCGACGTTGAACGGCTTGGTCACGTAGTCATCGGCGCCGAGGTCGAGGCCGCGAACACGGTCGGCGATGGCGGTCTTGCCGGTCAGCAGGATGACCGCGATGCCGCGCCGCGTGCGAATCGCGCGCAGAAGGTCGATGCCCGTCACGCGGGGCATGACGAGGTCGAGCACGACGACGTCGGGTCGGACCTGGTCGATGATCTGGAGCGCACGTTCGGGTTCGACGATGGCGAGGACGCGGAAGCCCTGGCCTGGAAGTTCCAGCGAGAGCAGGCGGAGCGTCGAGCGGTCGTCGTCGACGACAACGACAAGAGGATCCTGGCGCTTGCGGGTGCCTGTGGCCCGGGTCGGTTGCATGTCACCCTCTCCTGGCCGGATGTGCGACATCGGATGACGCGCTGCCGGTGGGCGGGAATGTACGATGCCATGCGTAGCAGAAAGATGTAGCCGGAGCGGAGATTTCCGTTACAGTTCCGCAACGTGGCCGATACCGATGGCGCTAGCGGCGGTTGAGGCGGGCAATCAGGGGCGGCAACTCGCGCAGGGACTCGATCCGGTGGCTCCCGGCGGGCCGGTCGTAGTCGAAGGGCACGCGGTCGAGCCAGATGGCGGTCATGCCGGCGGTGGAGGCGCCGTGGAGGTCGTTGTCGTAGCTGTCGCCCACGTAGGCGATGCGGGCCGGGGGCAGGGCGAGGGCCTCGGCGGCACGGGCGAAGGCCCGCGGGTGCGGCTTCCAGTACCCCTCCTCCGATGAGAGCACCTGTTCGAAGTGGTGCCGGATGCCACGATGTTCGAGCACCGCGCCGGCACCCGGGTTGTTCGAGAGCATGGCGATGCGGACGGTCCCCGAAAGTTCGGCGAGCGTCGGCTCGACGTCGTCGAAGAGCGGCGGGCGGAGTGCCTTGCGGAACGTCTCGGCGATTTCGGCGAGAGTCTCGCCAGGGAGGCCGGGGAGCGCTGCGCGCCATGGCTCCTCGGGGTGGACACGGAGGCGCCAGTAGGCGCGGTCCGTCACGAGGCCGTCGCGCCAGTCGAAGGCGATCTGTTCGGCGGCGGGCCAGAAACGCGTGGCGAGCCCATGCTGGAGCTCGGGCGGGACGAGCGGCAGTGCGGCGAGGATGGCCGCATCGATCGCGGCTGGCCAGTCGGTCAGCGTGTCGTCGAGGTCGAACAGGACACAGGCGATCGGCGGCTCCATGCCGGTCTAGAGGTCGGGCAGGCGGTTGGCGAAGCCGGTGGCCTGCTCGAAGGCGTGGGCCACCTGGAGCACGCGCCCTTCGTCCCAGAAGTTGCCGATGATCTGCAGGCCCACGGGCAGGCCGCCGCTCAGGCCGCAGGGCAGGCTGATCGCGGGAAGGCCGGCGACCGCCGAGGGCAGCGTGTAGATGTCGTTCAGGTACATGGCGTATGGATCGTCGACCTTCGCGCCGATGGGGAAGGCGACGGTGGGCGCGGTGGGCGTGACGAGCACGTCGTACCGTTCGAACGCAGCCTCGAACTCGCGGTTGATAAGGGTGCGGACCTTCTGCGCCTTGAGGTAGTAGGCGTCGTAGTAGCCGGCGCTGAGGGCGTAGGTGCCGAGCATGATGCGCCGCTTGACCTCGGGGCCGAAGCCCCCGGCGCGGGTGTCCTCCATGTTCTCCCACATGGAGTTGCCGGTGCGGTCGCTGAAGCCGTACTTCACGCCGTCGTAGCGGGCGAGGTTCGCGCTCGCCTCGCTCGGCGCGATGATGTAGTACACCGCCAGCGCATGCTCGGTGCTCGGCAGCGAAAGGCTCGTATCGACCTCGCAGCCGAGGCCTTCGAGGGTGCGCAGCCCATCTTCGATACGCTCACGGACGCCCGGCTCCATGCCGGAGACGAAGTACTCCTTCGGGACGCCGATGCGGAGCCCGCGGACATCGCGGCCGAGGTAGTGACGGTAGTCGGGAGCGGGCTCGGGGTTCGAGGTGCTGTCGCGGGGGTCGTGGCCGGCGATGCAGTCGAGCATCGTCGCCACGTCTTCCACGTCGCGGCCGATCGGTCCGACCTGGTCGAGCGAACTGCCGAAGGCGATGATGCCAAATCGGCTGACCCGCCCGTACGTCGGGTCGAGGCCGACGCAGCCGCAGAGCGCGGCGGGCTGGCGGATGCTGCCGCCAGTGTCGCTGCCGAGGGCGACGAGGCACTCGCCGGCGCTGACGGCAGCGGCCGAGCCCCCTGAGCTTCCGCCGGGCACGAGGTCGAGGTTCCAGGGGTTGTGCGAGGCGCCGAAGGCCGAGTGCTCGGTGCTGGAGCCCATGGCGAACTCGTCCATGTTGGTCTTCCCGACCATGACGGCGCCGGCGCGGCGGATCTGCTCGTAGACGTGGCTGTCGTAGGGCGGGATGAAGTTCCCGAGGATCTTCGAGGCCGCGGTAGTGCGCACGCCCTTCGTGACGATCAGGTCCTTCACGCCGACGGGGATGCCGGTCAGGGGCGTGGCGGTGCCGGCCGCGAGCTTCGCATCGGCCTCGCGGGCCTGTTCGCGCGCCACGTCGGCGGTGACGGTGATGTAGGCGCGAACGCGGGGCTCGACGGCGTCGATGCGGGCGAGCACCGCGTCGGTGAGTTCGAGCGCGGTGAATTCGCGGTTGCGCAGGCCGTCGCTGGCTTCGTGCGCGGTGAGCCGCCAGAGGTCCGTCATTCGAGCACCGCCCGGACGCGGATGTAGTGGTCCTCGACCTGGGGGGCGTTTTCGAGCACTTCGTCGACGGGGAGCGACGGTGCAACTTCGTCGGCGCGCATGACGTTGGAGAGGGGGAGGGGGTGCGCGGTGGGCTCGACACCATCGGTGTTGACGGCTTCGAGGACGGCGAAGTGGTCGAGGATCCCGGAGAGCTGTGCGGCGAAGCGATCGACTTCGGCTTCGGTCAGAGAGATGCGTGCGAGGCGGGCGATGTGGAGGACATCGGACGGCGAAAGGGACATAGGGAAAGGGTACAACCGTCGTCTCTTTACCGCTCGGATAGACCTTTGCAAGCGCTTTGTTACGCTCGCAGCGATGCGTCAGCATGACGCCCGTGCTCGGCAAGCGGCCGGAGCGGGAGGTCCGCGATGAACGCCTGGCGAAAGCGCCGGCGGTTGCAGGTTCGCCGCGAGCGGCAGAAACGCGGCGCCGGGCGGATCCTGCTCGCCACATTGCTGGGCCTGCTCACCCTCGGGTCCGTCGGGATAGCCGCCGGTTTCGGCACGCTCTTCTTCGTCTACCAGTCGTACGCGAAGGACTATGTGCCGATCGAGGATAAGCTGCGCCAGACGCACGTCGGCCTTACCACGATTTACGACCGCGGCGGGCCGAACGGCGGCGTGGAGCTCGGGGCATTGCCGAACAAGGACGCACAGCTCCTGAACCCGGTGAAGCTCGCCGATATCTCGCCGTGGGTCATCGAAGCGACGGTTTCGACGGAAGACAACAGCTTCTGGGACAACCCGGGAGTGAACATCCGAGGCCTCACGCGTGCGGGGTTCGAATACCTGACCGGCGGCATCGACAGCGGCACTGGCGGCTCGTCGATTACGCAGCAGCTCATCAAGAACGTCTACATCTGCCCGAACATCAACACGCCCGACGACCCGACGCGCTGCGTGACGGCGGAGCGCACGATCGACCGGAAGCTGCGGGAAATCGTGTACGCTCTGGAGCTGGACCAGGACTACACGAAGGAGCAGGTGCTCGAGTGGTACCTGAACCAGATTTCGTATGCCGACCGGTACATCGGGATCCAGGCGGCGGCACAGGGCTACTTCCACAAGGATGCGAAAGACCTCACGCTCGCCGAAGCGGCATTGCTCGCGGGTATTCCGCAGGCCCCGACCCTCTACCACCCCCGCCTGAACTGCCTGCGCGATGAGGCGACCGGCGACTGCATCGTCGACGAACAGGGCCGCACGACGGTCGCGGGCGACGCGAAGACACGCCAGGCAGACGTGCTCGACCTGATGGTTGAGCACCACCGGGCGACGCCCGAAGAGGCCGCGGCGGCGAAGGCCGAGGAGATCAAAGTCTACCAGTTGTCGAACCCGATCCGGGCGGCGGCGTGGATCGACGACCAGGTGCAGCCGCGGCTGCAGCGGATGTGCGAAGCGGGCCTGCTGCCGAAGCTCGAAGGTTCGACCGACTGCGCCGACAGCGTGAGCTCGGCGGGATACAAGGTGACCACCACGCTCGACTGGGGCCTGACGGAACAGGCCACCGCGCTGATGAACCAGTTCATCGCGGCGGGGCTCGAACAGGGCTGCGAATGTCACAACGCCGCGATCACGACGATCGAGCCTTCGACCGGCCAGGTCATCGTCTACGCGCCGAACATCGACCCGACGTACGTTTCGGACCGGCGGGTGGCGGGCGAGATCGATCAGTTGAACGAGATCAACCAGCCGGGCTCATCGTTCAAGCCGGCGGTCTACCTGACGTGGTTCGACGAGCAGAAGAAGGCGCCGATGAGCACGTTCTGGGACACCAGTCCGCTGACCGTGGAGGGCACGCAGATAGTGGACCCGCGGCGCGATGGGGGCTCCGAAGGGCTCATCTCGGCGCGGGCGGGCCTCGGCGGTTCGCAGAACGTGCCGGCGTTCCGAGCCGCGTACGAGGCGGGGCCGGACAACGTGATCGAGATGGCGAAACGGCTGGGCATCACCACGCTCCAGCAGGGCTTCGACCCCACGTTCTATGACCACGACGCGGTGCACTACGGCGCCTCGATCGCCACGGGCGGCGCGAACATCAAGGCGATCGACATGGCCTACATGGACGCGACCATCGCGAACATGGGCGCAATGGTGGGGGTGCCGACGCTCGCCAAGCCGCTCGACATGAACAACCTGAAGCAGTCGTCGACCGATGACTGGGACGAGACCATGCAGCAGAAGTACGACTTCCTGCGTGGGAACCTGCGGCTCCCCGGCACGCGGGAGCTCGACCCCGTGGTCATCCTGCGCGTGGAAGACGTGAACGGGAACGTGATCTACGACCACGAGGCGGCGGGCGACCTGCAGCGGAAGCAGGTGGTGGACGCGGGTTCGGTGTGGCTGCTGCACAGCATCATGTCGGACTGCACCGCGCGGTTCATCATCTGGGGCTGCGGCAGCAGCAACAGCGACCTCGGGCTGGACTTCGTGCTGAGCGACGGGTCGAAGGTGCCGAGCGGCGTGAAGACGGGCACCCAGCAGGGCTACGCGAGCGCCAGCGACACGCTCGAGACGTGGATGACCGGCTACACGCGCTATGCGGCGACCGCGGTGTGGGTCGGCAACGCGACGAACGAGCTCGTGAATGACCGCAGCTTTGCCGCCGCCAACACCACGACGAAGCTCTGGAAGACGTGGATGGGTGCATACCACGACACGCTGCGCGAACGCGGCGTCTTCGATAAGCCGGCCAACTTCGACGACCTGCGCCCGGCGAACGTGGCCTACGGGCCGTTCTCCACGCCCACGACCGACCGCGACCGCTCGGGCGGCGGCTGCAGCCAGGTGGTGCAGGCGTGGTACCGGACCGACGTGAAGTACGAGTCGGAGTGCGAGCCGGTGGAGATCGACAGCCGGAACGGGCTGCTCGCCAGCGAACAGACGCCGGCGCAGTACCGCGTCTCGCGGATGTTCGTGAAACTGCCGTCGCTCGGCCGCGACGCGGCAATCGCGCTCGCGCACGCCCGGAACATCCCGATCGCGCCGACGGAGCGGAGCACCGGCCAGTCGGCGGTGTCGATCAGCAGCCCCACGAACGGCCGGACGCTTTCGGGACGTGTGCAGGTGGTGGGCTCGGTGAACGTGCCCGGTCTGAAGGGCTGGACGCTGGAGATCGGCGAGGGCGGGAACCCGAACTCCTCGACCGTCATCGGCTCGGGTGACGGCCCGGCGGATGGAGTGCTCGGCGAGTTCAACACGAACGACCTGAAGGAAGGCGTGTACACCATCCGGCTGACCGCGAACACGAGCGGCGCCGGAGACCTGACGACGACGGTGACCGTGAACATCCGCAAGGGCTCCGGATCAGACCGGTCGCCCACGCCGACCCGCACGCCGAATGGCAACGGGAACGGCGGCAACGGCACGCCAACACCGGACGCGAACGAGGACGACGACTAGCTTCGAGCGCCTGGCGGTGCCCCGCGCACGGGCACCGCGGGGATCAGAGCAGGTTGCGATAGATGGCGACCTGGCTGGTGAGGAACACCATCGAGGAGCGGGAGGCGCGGCGCAGGCGGGCGAACTGCTCGTCGTTCTGGGAGAGCTCGTCGAAGCGTTCGAGCTCGGAGAGGCCGTCGAACTCGGCGGCAAGGATGATTCCCGAGGTGGGCCCCGTCACGGCGGACCAGACGCTGGTCGTGGCGTCGATGCCGCGCTGCTTCTGGTACTCGAGCGCCTGGGAAATGGCCATGACGAACTCGCGGTGCTTGCCGGCCTGGACTTCGCCCATGAGCACGCGCATGTAGCGGCGAGGGGCGGTGGCGTCCTCGCTCGAGTACAGCCCCTCGGAGTGATAGGCGAGGCGGTGAATCGACACCGCGGCCGATTCGAAGACCATCTGGCTGCGCACCGCGCGCCGCACCTGGGCGAAGCTCGCGTCCTCGGCGGCCATTTCGGTGAAGCGCTCGAGGTCGTCCATCGTGTTGAAGTCGGAGACGATGGAGACGGCGTTGGTCTGCCCGGTCATCGCGCCCCAGATCGTGGTCCGGGCGCGGATGCCCCGGTCGATCTGGTGGTCGCGTGCGTCGCGCATCGCCTGGAGGAACTCGCGGGTCTTCCCCTGGTCGATGACGCCACTAAAGGTTCGACGATACATGGCAGCTCCGGCGGTTCTCCGGGATCGTCCCGGGCAGGCGCCGGTAGTGTACCAGAGGTGAGCCGTTCGACCCTCGCTAACTCGTGGTTACCCGGGCAGTTTCGCGCTTGCCCGTGTCGCGGCGGCGCGGGCCGAATACCCGCAGCCGCAGGACCCGTTCGCGCCGCATTTCGTTCTCGTATTCGCGGGCGCGGGCGCTCAGGAGGTCGCGCAGGGCGATCATGCCGATGAGCTGCTTCGGCTTGTCCCGCTCGACCACCGGGAGGCGCGTGCGGCCGGTTTCGGCCATGCGCTGGGCAACCACCCGGAGAGTCTCGTCGGGGTAGGCGACGACCAGCTGGCCCATGCGCAGCTCGCCGAGCGTGCGCTTGCCGGCGCCGTTCGACTGGACCGTCTGCGTGAGGTTGCGAAGGTCGTTGCGGCTGATGGCGCCGGTCATCTCGCCGTTGCTGTCGACGATCGGGTAGAGCCCCTGGCCGGTCGAGAAGTCGCGATCCGCGAGGGTGGGGGCGAGTTCGGCGATCGGGACGTCGGCGGGGAGGGCGATGAGGTTCGTCCGCATGGCGGCGCGGACGAGGCCCGTTTCGAGCGGGTCGACCGCGTACTCCTGGCCGAGGTGCAGGCCGCGGCGGCTGATCTTCTCGGTGAGGATGGAGCGACGGAGCGTGAGCACCGTGAAACAGTGGGCCACGATGACAGCCACCAGCAGCGGCAGGAGCGCGTTGATGTCGTGGGTGAGTTCGATGGCGAAGACGACGCCGGTGAGCGGCGCGCGCATGGTACCGCCGAGAATGGCGCCCATGCCGATCATCGCCCAGAAGCCATCGCCCTGGTCGGGGAGGAAGGGTGCTTCGAGCGCGCCGAGCGACGCGCCCATCATCAGGAGCGGCGCCAGAACGCCACCCGACGTCCCGGAGCCGAGCGCAACCGCCCAGATGGTGGACTTGACGAGCAGGATGCCCAGGATGAGGCGCATCGACTGGTCGCCCTGGAGCAACTCGCGGATGTTGTCGTAGCCGACGCCGAGGGCCTCGGGGAAGATCAGGCCGCCGATGCCGATGGCGAATCCACCGAGGATCGGCCACCACATCCAGTGGATCGGGAGCTTGTGGAAGGCGTCTTCGGCGCCATAAACCGCCTGCGTGACGAGCAGCGAGAGGATGCCGACGGAGATGCCGACGATGACGCAGGCGATCAGCCCTTCGACGCCAAGCTGGGCGGCGTGCGGCGGGGTGGGGAAGAGCGGGCCATCGTCGAGGATGTAGCGCCGCGAAACGCCGGCCGTCGCGCTGGCGAGCGCGACGGGAACCAGGCTGCGGGGCTTCCATTCGAACAGGAGGAGTTCGACCGCAAGCAGGACGGCCGCGACGGGCGCCGCGAACGTCGCGGACATGCCGGCAGCGGCGCCGGCCACGAGCAGCGTCTTGCGCTCGGCGTTGGTGAGGTGGAGGAACTGGGCCACGAGGGAGCCGAAGGCGCCCCCGGTCATGATGATTGGCCCTTCGGCCCCGAACGGGCCGCCGGAACCGATCGAAATCGCCGAGGAGACGGGCTTGAACAGGGCGACCTTCGGCTCGACGCGGCTGCCACCGATGAGAATCGCCTCGATCGCCTCGGGGATGCCGTGGCCGCGAATCTTCTCCGAGCCGTAGCGGGCCATGAGACCCACGATGAGGCCGCCGATGGCCGGGATGACCAGGATCCAGAGGCCGAGTTCGTTGTCGCCGATGCGGACGTCCTTGGTGGAGAAATCGCCGAAGAAGAAGACGTTCGTGAAGAACGAGATGAGCCGCAGCAGGGTCCAGGCGACGAAGGTGGCGACGACGCCAATGATGATCGCGATCGCCGAGATGACCATCACGCGGGGGGAGGTGGTGAAATCGCCGAGGTGCGCCGGCGGAGTGCCATCGGAGAGTGCGCGCCACCAGCTCCGGGCGACCTGGCGCGGAGAGAGCTCACGGGTACGGACGTGCGTCATCGGCCGCCCCCCGTGGGCGCGAGCAGAACAGTGGTGGCTGAAATGGTCGTTGGTGAAGCGGAAGGGTCAGGGTCAGAGCAACTCACTGCGCCATTATATCGTGTCACGATATACAGGGGAGGGGGCGATACAGCAGATCCGCGCCCGGTATAATCGCGGAATGGCGTTGTGGGTCGCATATTTCACATTCAAGCCGGGCACGAACGTGCTCCAGGGCATGGCCGCGTTCGAACGGCGCAAGACCTTCGAGCACCCGCACCAGGCGACCGTGCTCGGCGAGTACTGGGTCAACGCCCCGGGCGACAAGCCCCAGGTGGTGCTCGTCTGGGAGGCGGACGATGAGGCGGCGGGCGACTACTACGAAGCCGCGTGGGGCGACCTGTTCGACATCACGATCGCGCAGGCGACACGGCCCGTAACCGAGCTTCCCGCGGAGCTCCCGGGCGACCTCGCATCGCGGCTCTGACGATTCCGTCCCGGTACACTGGAGCCCATGGCAACGATTTCCTTCGGCGCCGACGACCGTACCCCCGTGACGGACGCGATCCTCGCGGAGCTGACGCGGCGCGGGTTCGAGGTTCGCGGCTACGGGCCGGCGGGCGGCGGCAGCGAACAATGGGCCGAAGTGGGCGAGCGGGTGGCCCTGGACGTCGCGGAGGGACGGGCGGCGACGGGCATCGCGTGTTGCTACACGGGCACGGGCGTCTCGATTGCGGCGAACAAGGTGCGGGGCATCCGCGCCGCCCTCTGCACGGACGCGGAGATGGCCTCGGGGGCGCGCCGCTGGAACGATGCGAACGTGCTCTGTCTGGCGCTCGCGCGGACGAATCCCGGCGACGTGGCGGCGATCCTGGATGCGTGGCTCAGCGGCGAGCCCATCGACGAATCGGAGCGTCCGAACATCGAACGGGTGGCGGACATCGAGTTGTTTTCGCAGTTCGGGTAGCGGCCGCCGGGGCGGCCGCGGGACAGTGCGTGCGCAACGGGCCGAGG